>JBDTPE010000442.1:0-3158 GCA_039932875.1 Betaproteobacteria bacterium
AACGACGCGCTTTACCTCCACGATGAAGCGGTTGTCGGCCTGGTAAGCGGAGTGCTCCCAATTGCCCGTGGGTGTAATGATCACGCGCGCGTTACCCCCCTGTGCGGATGCTTCCACCGTCTGAACCGGAGTGCCGAAGTCCATTACATCAAAACGCTTTGCGAGGTTGCCCGGTAGCACAGCATTCTGAAAATCCACAACGATGGACCGGCCTTGCTTGCGTATGTCTATGCCTATCTGACTGTCAGATAGATCGATCACCACGCGTCCTTCGCCTGCGTTGCCGCGCCGGAAATCGACGTTGCGCAGGCTGTGTGTTTGTGCCGACGTGTTTGCTTCAGCGAAGCGGGCAGGCGCTGCGCCGGTAGCTGCCGTGCCCGCACCGCTTTGCAAGGTAATCAGCAGCGTTTTGCCATCAAGTTGTGTTTCATAGTTCAGGGCACGTGACAATTCCATGACCATGCGGGTACGGTCGCCCGCCTGCACGATATTGATGCGGCGTACCTCGCCATCGGAAATATTCTGCACGTTTCGACCCAGTGCGTTACCGGTGTTAGCGAAGTCAAACGCGAGGCGCGGGGGGTTGTTTATGGTAAAGCCCGACGGGGCCGTAGTGAGCGCCTCCTTCAGTCCCACCCGAACCACTACCTTACCGCCTGGTTGGGGAGAGACATTTACACTTTCAATGCTGTTCTGCGCATGGGCTGAGCCGCCAGCACCGAAACCGAGCAATGCCAGAGCGGCAAGCACGGTCGATGCCAACGAAAGGATGGATGTCTTCATTTTTTATCTCCTGATCATTCCTGCAGCAACAACGTCTGTTCTTTTTCTTCCCAGTTGCCGTTGCTGTCCTGCACAAGTTCCTTGAGCTTTATCGAGTTGTCGGATACGGCGGTGATACGGCCAAAATTCTGCCCAAGATAGTTGCCGGCCTTCACCTGAAACAGATTATTGTCAGGCGTCTTAACCAGTCCGAAAAATCCCTTTTGTTGCAATACGCCGACCATCTTCAAGGCCTCCAGCGGATAAGCCTCCAGCGGTTCGCGTCGGCGGTTGGGATCAGGCTGAATACCGCCGACCTGTGTCGCGTTTTTCGGGGGTTCGATCTTTCGCGGTTTGAACGGATCGGTCAAATCGAACGCCGCATATTCGATGGGCTGATAAGGTTTGACTTCGGGCAGCGGCGGAATACGGCCGCGCGGCAGGTCATCCGATGCTTTGACGAATGCGCGCAGGTCGCTGTGCTGTTCTCCGCCACAGCCGGCGAGCATCGTGCATGCGATGACAGAAATCAGATATTTACGCATTATTTTTTCGGCGCGGCTTTTGGTGCAGCGCCTTGTTTGGCGCTGGCAGCGGCTGCTACCCTCCTTTTTTCAGCAACCTCGGCTTCGTCCAGATAGCGATAGGTCATCGCAGTTGCGTCCATCGCGAGAACGTCTTTTGCCGCGCCGATACTGATATCGTTAAGCGTCACGATACGCGACAGCTTGCCGATATCACCCGCGAATGCGCCGATGTCGTGGTAATTACCCGTGACGCGAATGGTGATCGGCAATTCGGCATAGAAATCCCGGACAGTTTCGCTGGCGGCCGGTTTGAAAAGTTCGAACTGCAGTCCGCGTCCCAGCCCAGCTTGATTGATGTCCGGTCTTGTTGCGTTCTGTTTCGATATGCTCCAACTGGTCGCTCCACAGAAAATAGTAGGATGCGCCGATGATCAGCAGCAATAGCAACAGGAGCACGCCAACCTTCGGCAGAACCGGCCACGACCCGATTTTCTTCGGATCCAGTCTTCGAAGCTCATCTAGCGTCATGGCGAATTATCCCTTTTCGGCTTTCGGACGAATGATGTTGACGTTCATGGTGAACTCATTCGCGCGCGTCGTACCCTGCTGGAGCGCCTTGATTTCGACCAGCGCTGGGTTGCCCAGTTTTTGCGAGGACTCCAGATTGCGCATCAGCGTCGACACACGGGCCTGGGACTGCGTAACTCCGTTGATAAAGACTTTTGCCCCCTGTTGCCGTACCGATCTCAAATACATCCCATCGGGGAGTTGCCGCACCAGTTGGTCGAGCAGATGAACCGTTTCCGAGCGATTGCTCTGCAACGTTTCAACCACGCCTTTACGCGCGAGCAGTGAGTTGGTTTGCTCCTTGAGGCGGTTAATTTCCGCAATGTCCTTGTCGACCTTGGCGATTTCTTCCGTCAAATATTTGTTGCGGCTGATCTGGTCGTCGTATTCATTGCTCAGGTAATAGTAGACGCCGTAGGTCAGTGCCGCGCCCGCAATCGCTACCACGGCGAGTGCAATGATAAATTGCTGTTGCTGCTGTTTGCGCCGAATCTCGCGATGCGGCAATAAGTTGATGCGCATCATGCGTCGAACCTCCGCATGGCCAAGCCGCAGGCCACCATCAGCGAGGGCGCATCCTGCTGCAGGTTTTTAGGACGGACTTTGGACGACAGCGCCATGTTGGCGAAGGGATTGGCGATAATCGTATTAACCTGGGTGCGCTGGGAAACCACGGCATCGACGCCCGGCAGCGCAGCGCATCCCCCGGACAGCACAATATGATTCACCTGATTGTATTGAGTGGAAGTAAAAAAGAATTGCAAGGCGCGCGCAACCTCGAGACCGAAAGTTTCCAGGAAAGGATTCAAGACATCGGTTTCATAGTTGTCGGGCAGCCCGCCAGAACGTTTGGCTACTTCTGCTTCCTCACGTGCGAGGCCGAACTTGTCCTGAATTTCCTGGGTCAACTGTGCCCCGCCAAACGGCTGCTCGCGCAGATAGACCGACTGACCATTGCGCAACACGTTGACTGTGGTGAATGAGGCACCGACATCCACGATGGCGATGTTCTGATCCACGCCTTTATCGGGAAACTGTGATTCTATAAGCTCATAGGCGGCTTGCGCGGCCAAAAGGTCGACGTCAACCACGGTGGCCTTGAGGCCGGCGACTTCTGTTGCCGCGACGCGATCTTCGACTTTTTCCTTGCGCGAGGCGGCTATCAGCACTTCCACATCTTCCGAACCTCCCGGCGCCGGACCAATGACCTGAAAATCCAGATTGACTTCATCCAGCGAAAATGGGATGTATTGGTTCGCCTCGGTTTCGACTTGAACTTCTATCTCTTCATCGGTCAAACCG
>JBDTPE010000443.1:0-3156 GCA_039932875.1 Betaproteobacteria bacterium
AACGCGGCCCCTTCGCAGTGGTCGCCTGCGAGCAGGCGCATGACGTGACACTCGCGGGCCTATCGATGCGCTTGCGGCTAGACCGCTTGGATCGACTTCAAGACGGAACCCACGCGTTGATCGATTACAAGACCGGCAATGCCAAGGTAGCTGGTTGGCTAGGCGAACGCATGGACGAGCCGCAGTTGCCGCTCTATTTTCAGACCAGCGAACAGCCAGTAACGGTGCTTGCGTTTGCGCGCGTCAAGCGCGGAATACGCGGCAAAGTCTTCGGCTTTGAAGGTGTCTCGGTAGTGGATGATCTGCTACCGGATGTGGGGCCGATCGAGCAGAAGTTCGGTATGGAGAAGAAAGGTTATGTGTCCTGGGATGTGCTGACCGCTGAGTGGGAACGATCACTACATAGGTTGGCGACTGATTTCATTGACGGCACGAATCAGGTAGATCCGAAAAACGGCGCGCTGACCTGCGCGCAGTGCGACCTGCAAAGTCTATGCAGAATTTCTGAGTTGAGTCGCGCTGATGTCACTGACGAAATCATTACCGCAGAATCAGCCGGAAATACAGTCGATGACTAACCCCGGCGAACTGAACGTGGTCGATCACGCTGAACGGGAGCGCGCGCTCGACACCAGCCGTTCATTCATCGTGCGCGCCCCAGCGGGGTCGGGGAAAACCCGGTTGCTTATACAGCGCTATCTTGCGCTGCTGGCACGCGTTGAAGAGCCGGAAGAAATCGTCGCAATAACATTTACGCGCAAGGCTGCCGCCGAAATGCGCCAGCGCGTGATGGACGCGTTCATTTCGACGAATGAACCAGCTGTCACCGACGACGTTACCCAGCGACTGGCAGCGGCTGTGCTCGCGCGCGATGCCGAGCGCGGCTGGCAAATTCTGAGCCATCCGTCGCGGCTGCGAATGCAAACCATCGATTCACTGAACGCCTCAATCACGCGGCAGATGCCGCTGCTGGCGCGCTTCGGTGCGCAGCCGGAAAGCGTCGACGATGCCAGTGCTCTCTATCGCGAAGCCGCGCATGAATTGCTAGGTCGGGTGAACGATGGCGATGAGGTCGCCGCAGATGTTGCGACGTTGCTCACGCATCTCGACAACAACATGGCGGTGACCGGGAGCTTGCTCGCCGATGTTCTGCGTTCGCGCGACCATTGGTTGCGCAACTTGCGACAGATGCACGAGCGAGAAACGCTGGAGGCAACGCTGGCGAGGGTACGGGCGCTATCTGCCGCGACGGTTGCCGCAGCGTTTCCGCACGAGATGAAAGATGAAACACTAGCACTGGCGCGGATTGCAGGTCAAAACATGGCTGAAGAGCTCATGGATATTGGGCCTTCAGTTTTTGACGAGTTGGCGGAATTCCCCGGTGCTAACGCACTAGCACTGCCGACGTGGCTGGCCCTTGCCGACCTGCTGCTGACCAAAGAGGGCGCCTGGCGAAAGCGTGTCGACAAGCGGCAGGGCTTTCCGACCAGCGCCAGCAAAGAGGAGAAATTGCGCCTGACTGCGCAAAAGAGCCGCATGACAACGCTGCTGCAAGCGTTGGCTGATATGGATGCCGAGCTGCCCGCCGCCGATACCGCTGCAGCCACCCTGCACGGACTGCGCAACTTGCCCGCCGCCGCCTACACCGAGAATCAGTGGCGGGTGCTGGGCGCCATCGTGCGCTTGCTGCCGCACGCCACGGCAATGTTATGGCGGGTATTCGGCCAACACGGGCAATGCGACTTCACCGAAATCGGCGCGGCGGCCTCGCGTGCACTGGGCCAAGATGACGCCCCCACGGATCTCGCATTGGCACTCGATTATCGGATCAGCCATCTGCTGGTCGACGAATTTCAGGATACGTCGTTTGCCCAGTTCGAGTTGCTGGAGAAACTGACGCGGGGCTGGAGCGAGGGCGATGGCAGGACGCTGTTTCTGGTCGGCGACCCAATGCAGTCGATCTACCGTTTTCGCGAAGCCGAGGTCAGTTTGTTTTCACGCGCCTGGCGCGAAGGCGTTGGTGGTGTTGGCCTGTACCCGCTCACGCTGCGGGTGAATTTCCGCTCCGAGCCTGGCATCGTGGAGTGGGTAAACAGGTCATTTGAGCTCCTGATGCCGGAGGAGGAAAACGCCAGCGTCGGCGCGGTGCCGTATTCGCACAGTGTTGCGTTCGCGGCCAACCGCACCGAGGCGGGGCCTGCGTTGCCGCAGCCAGCGGTAGAGGTGCATTCCCTGCACAAGCGACCGGTAGACGCGGAGGATGACGAGGCCGCGCCTTCAATCGACGAACAAGAAGCGCAGCGAATAGTCGACATCATCGCCTCGACCCGAATCGAAAAACCTGAAGCAACGATCGCGATCCTGGTGCGCAATCGCGGCCATCTGCGCGAGATCGTCCCGGCACTGAAAGCCGCAAACATCGACTATCTTGCCGTCGACATTGATCCACTGAGAACCCGCCCCATAGTGCAGGATCTGATTTCCCTCACGCGTGCGCTGCTGCATCCGGCTGACCGTATCGCCTGGTTTGCGATGCTGCGAGCGCCGTGGTGCGGGCTGACGCTGGCAGATTTGACGAATTTGGCGGATGGCGCCAACCCGATTGACAGCACTCTCAAACCGGACGAGCGGACGGTTTGGGAGTTGCTCAATGACGCAACCAGAGTCGCAGCCTTGTCGGCTGACGGACAGTCGCGAGCGGCGAGGCTTCGTGACGTGCTGGCGCCAGCTATCGCGCAACGACGGCGGATGCCACTGCGGGAAGCCGTTGAAAGCACCTGGCTGGCGCTGCATGGCCCGGCGTGCTTGCTCGATGAAAATGATCTGTGTGACGTCGCCATGTTGTTCGACTTGCTGGAGTCCGAAATAGAGGCGCAGGCGAGTGGTGGGCAGTTGGTCGACGTGGATGCGCTGCTAAATCGCGTTGACAAGCTCTATGCCGGCAAGCCCAACAAGCACGACATGCTGGATAGGCCAGCGGTGCAGATCATGACCATCCACAAGGCCAAGGGCTTGGAATTTGATACGGTGATTGTGCCGGGTCTGCATCGACCACCAAGGCGCGACGACAAGAAACTGATGGTCTGGACGGAGCAGCCGAACGCCGAGTCTGGCCACCGCGAATTGCTGCTGGCCCCTGTTCGAGAGACCGGCGCT
>JBDTPE010000444.1:0-3136 GCA_039932875.1 Betaproteobacteria bacterium
TGGGTGCGCTGACTGCCATGGGTACTGCGTCTCGCGCAGACTGGGCAATTCGGCTCGCGCGCTGACACACGCCACCTCCGGGCGGCGCGCCAGACAGTCATGTCGCTACAAAAGGATTCTGCACTGTAAGTCGGCCCTCAAAGACCTGCCAATTCTGCATGTCCTCGGAATACAGCGTCTCGCAGTCTTCCGCCAGCGCCGCAGCGACGCAGCGACGATGAGCGAATCCCAATGGCTGAGTTGGTAACGCTCGCCGATGTTCATGGCCAGATCCGTGATCCCCGCCGTGACCGAAACGACCTCGCACGCGGCCATCAGTGCCCGTGCCAGTTCGTGGGCGGCGGTGCGGTCAAGCCTGCGCTTGACTAGCAGCACGTTCAAATATTCATTAACGACCTGGGTACTGACGAATGGTCGACCGTCGAGAATCGCTAGCGCCTTCGTGCGTTTAGCGGCGTCGGCGTCCAGTGCGTAGATCGCGACGTTGGTATCAGCGAAGCACTTCGCGGTCGACATAGGCATCTTCCCGGTTGAATTTGCCTGACCATAGCCCGGCATGTTTCTCGAAAACCGTGAAGGCATCTGTCTTGTCCCGTTCGCGCTTGGCGATCAAGAATTCCGCGAAGTCCAGCACTTCGCGAACCTCACGCTCCTGCATGGATTTCATCAGTTCGGCAATACGTTCCGTCGCGCCCATGAACTAACTCCCAAATGGCTATCACTTAATAGTGCACTGTAGCACCAAGAACAATGCGAGACTACCCAGCAGCGCCAGCTTTTCGCTAACGCCTTTTGATCGGCGTTACCTCGATGGGATTCTTGAGCCCGGCTGCGGTCAACATGGCCGACGTGGCCGCTGTAACCGACTAGCGGACAGGGTCAATGCTCAAACGCGCATAGATCATCGTCGCATCCGCCGATTTGTGTCCAAGGGTCTGATTGCTGCATTCAGGCTCTGATTGCGGCTCAAGTCCGATACAAATAAGGAGAAGTCCAAATATGGACGATGCTTTTCAGAAATGCAAATGATCGCTCCGGCCGGTAAGAGCCGATCACGCCACCGCATCAACGCTGCCTTTCGCTAGATTGCGTAGCATTTTATGTGGGTGCATGAGGCTCAGAAAAACTGTTGGCAAGCGCTTCAAGCAGCTGATTTTAAAGGTTAATTAATTTTGTAAAAGCCGCCTACGAACCAAGGGGTCGTGGGTTCGAATCCTTCACACGAGCCAATTGCTTGGCTCGTGTGAAGGATTCGAAAGGCGACGGCGGTGCGGCAGGCCGCCGCGCCGGGGTTGCCAAACGTGACCGAAACCCGCCGCACGCACCAGTAAAATCAAGGGCTTACAGAAACGTGGGCCCTTTTCATTTGCGGCAGGGGTACGCAGTGTTATTTTGCATGGCGCGTAGTGATCGACAACCAGCGCGCTACCGCCAGGCCCATCAATGTCCGCGGTGCCTTAAATCCATTGGCTTCTTGGTCGGCGACATCAAAGTCTATTCGAGCGATATCAGCGGCGTGAACGAGCGATCCGGGTTGGTGTTGCCAAGTTTCGCGCACTCCAGCATTGGTGCGAGTCCCCAGCCACCTAAAGGCGCCGCGAATGAGGGCGCTTCAACAATGGACAGTTGCGTGTACTTTCGGAACCCCCTCGCCTCAATCGATATCGTCGGCCAACTCTACTTCGCTCAAAAAACCGCTGCTATACTTTTGATGCCGATTCCGGCGATCGAAGCCAACACTTATGAGCCTCGCTGCACAACCTGATTCCGATCTCACCGCGCTGTTGCGCTCCTGGCGCGACGGCAGCGGTGTCGCGTTCTCCGCACTGATTGATCAGGTGTACGGGGAATTGAAAGTGATTGCGGCCCGGCGGGTCGGCCAATTAGGGAGCTCGGCAACACTGTCACCCACAGAGTTATTGCATGAAGCACTGATTGGCATCATGCCCAAGAGCATGGACTTCCAGAATCGTGCACATTTCTTTGCCACCATGTCGCTCGCCATTCGCTCCATCCTCGTCGATCACGCGCGTGCGCGCGCAGCCAACAAGCGTGGCGGTGACATGATCAGAGTGACGTTTACCGGTGCCGATGTCGGCGAGGAATCCATGGCGTCCGAATTGCTGGCGATGGAACAGGCGCTGACACAACTGGAGGCGCTTGATCCGCGCGCCGGACAGGTGATGCACCTGACTTATTTCGGCGGCCTTGAGCAGGAACAGATTGCCTCACTGCTGGATATCTCCATCCCCACCGTAAAACGCGATGTCCGTTTTGCTAGGGCGTGGCTCACCAAAGCACTTGCTGGCGACGAGACTGGCGCTGATTGACTTGTTTTTCCTTATCGATGATCAAGGGCGCGTCATCCCAGCGGACAACCACAAGGGTTGCGCTGTGCGCAGACGACAGACGGAATAGGGCCTTCAAGCCGCAAAAATACGAAACTCTAGCATTGGCGAGCCTCTTCGGGCATAAACGTGCCACGATGGCCGTGGATGCTGGGGTTTCACCTCAGAATTGCGCGGAGAAAAATCCTTGCCAGATTGATCCCTGTGGTGCCGCGTTTCCGATTTGAAAGGAAGGACCACATTTAGTGGGCTAACCGGGAATGGCCATGTCGGTCCGCCAAATCTTATATTACATCCCACTGCGCCGGCGCGGATTCAACATCGGCAACACAAAAAACTGCCGATATACTTTCGCAGCCTGCTTTGATCTCCATCGCTGAAACCCATGAATCCTCCCAACGCCGTACGTACGACTGACGAAAGTTTCGGCCGGTGACACCTGATCGCTTCGCGAAAGTTCGCGAACTCTTTGACATTGCCGCCGAACTACCGCGCGCAGATCGCGAGAAAGCGCTGCGCGCACTTTCCGGCGACCAGTCCATCATCGACGAAGTGTTGAAACTGTGCAGTGCGACCGATGAAATCAGCACGACGCATTTCTCCAGACCGCTCAACGCGATGCTCAAGGGCGCATCCGCACCCAATCTGAAATCAGGCGATACGCTTGGCGTCTGGCGCATCGACCACGAAATAGGCCAGGGTGGCATGGGTAGCGTGTTTCTGGTCGAACGCAGCGACGGCCATTTCACGCAGACGGCCGCACTCAAATTCGTCAAAGGCCTGCCGCG
>JBDTPE010000445.1:0-3132 GCA_039932875.1 Betaproteobacteria bacterium
GAAATTATTGAACGATCATCGTCATTTCATCTGGGATAGCTGCGGCAGACACATCGAAAATCCTGCGATGCAGGTAACCAGCATCAAGGCCAGACTTACACTGGTGCTGGACTTTTTATCTCAGTCGATTTAAAGTTGTCTGATTACATCATGTCAGTCATATGTTGTCAGACAACATAATTGTATGAATGGGCCCACCGTATGTCAAGAAAAACTTAATGGAAATAAAGACCGATCAAGTTGCCGCCCGACCCCGGCGCGTTCGTGGGCTCGTTCAAGCAATCGTTGATACTTTGGCGAGTGATATTCGCGAATGCCGCATCGCCACCGGCGACAAACTGCCCACCGAAGCAGAAATCATGGCGCGCTTTGATGTCAGCCGAACCGTCGTACGCGAGGCAATTTCGAAGCTGCAAGCCTCGCGGCTGGTGGAAACGCGGCACGGCATAGGCACCTTTGCGCTGGCGCCGCAATCAACCGAAAACTTCCGGATTGCCGACGAGGATGTCTCGACCATTGCGGATGTGATTTCGGTACTGGAACTGCGCATCAGCCTGGAATCCGAGGCGGCTGGCTTGGCCGCCCAGCGTCGCACCGATGCCAATCTAGCTGCCATGGCCACTGCGTTGGCAAGCTTCCAGGAAGCGATCGGCCAAAACGCCGACGGCGTGCCGGCAGACTTTCAGTTTCATATGGAAGTGGCCCGTGCCACCGGCAACCGCCATTTTGCCGACCTGATGAATTACCTTGGCACGATGATCATCCCGCGCACGCGCGTGAACACGCCGCGGACCGCCGGTGAGGATCGGCAGAAGTACCTGCAACGCGTGCATGGCGAACACGAGAGTATTTATGTCGCGATTCGCAACCAGGATGCCGACGCCGCCCGTGCGGCGATGCGCACCCACCTTGCCAACAGTAAAGAGCGACTGCGTAAGCATCAGCCACCCCAGTAACCGGTGTTTTAGAGGCGCCTTGGAATTTTCGATAAAGTTGTTGACAACAGTTGTCTGATATCTGTTATCATTTTTTCTCTAGCCCGCTTCATTGCCAAAGAACATGCGCTTGTCACGGACCCTAAATGCATTTTTGTTCATTGCCACCCTGCTGTGTGGCAGCGACGCGCTTGCTCAGGTACCAATAGAAGCAGGGAATATCGAAACGCCGGTCAATCAGTTCGTCAAACAAGAGCTTTTTCCGCAGTTCGAGTACCTCTTCGAAAAGCTTGTCACGGAACGAGAGCACACGCAGATAGACGGCGTCGCCGCATTTAACGGTAAAGACAAATTTCTGCCCGGCAAGATTGCCGTCGGGTTAAGTCATCTTCTGCTTAATACGCCGCGAGAAGACCCCAGATTCGCACGCTTTCTCAGGGGCTACCGAGACGTTGCCCAAATGACCGTCGGCATGGATAACGAAACCTGGGGCGTCTACTACTACTTGCTTGCGCTCAACAAATTGAAACAAGCGGGGTTGCTGGATCAGGCTATCGATGCGGCCACGCTTGCGACACTCAAACGAAAGCTCGATTGGCGCCGCTTCGTTACCACGCCGGATTACAAGCTGATCAAGCTCCCCACCAATTACTACGGTGTAGCGTTCAGTGTCGCGCGCTTGCGCTTGCTGTTGGGCTGGGAAGACGATACCGGCAGTAAGGCATTGCTGGCGCGTATGCTCGCACACTACGAAAAATATTCCGGCAAGTACGGCTTTTCCGACGAGACTGACGGCGATGGCAGGTTTGATCGTTACAGCATCCTGCTGATCGCCGAAGTCTGCCAACGCTACATCGAGACCGGGCTTACGGTGACGCCAGAGCTAAAGGCATTGTTGCGCAAGTCGGCGGACGTTGCCTTCAATCTTGGCGCGGCCAACGGCGAGGGCTTTACCTTCGGTCGTAGCATCGGCCCCTATGGCGACACAGCGATCATGGAAATTCTCACCGTGGCAGCTCTCCTGAATGTGCTGACGCCGGAAGAAAAGCAATACGCCTACACCTACACGGCACGCATCGTCGAGCGCTATGCGCGGTTCTGGTACGACCCAAAGATGCGCTCGGTAGACATGTGGGGCAAGGGCCGTCGCACCGACGCGTATCGCGGCAAGCACCGCATCCTTGGCGAAAATTTCTCGCTGCTGCATCAATTGGTCTCAGCCTCCGAAGCCTGGGGTCACGCGGGTTTCAACAACATAAGGCCGAAAATCGATCTGGCCGCCTGGCTCGAACGTACCCAGCCGACGTTCAATATGGTCTGGTTCGCCAGGGGTGAATACGACCGTGCGCTTGCCATCTTTCGCGATCACCAGCACGTATTCAGCCTGCTGATGGTGAACGGCGGTGTCGGTCAGCACGACAACAGCCCTTACTATCCTCTGCCCTTTGCGACCGACATCATCGCTGGTGTGGCCGATAGTGGCGCGAAACACGCGCAGCTTTTGCCCAAATTCAAACTGGTCGACGGCAGCGAACTCCTGCCAACGACCTTCGTGAAAGATATCCGTGACGAAAAACTCGGATCGCAATATCGGATCGACTATCGGCAAGATGAACTAACGCGGCTCGGTTCCGGCGCTCCGATAAAGGATGCCCGCCTCAAGGTTGCGACGCGTTATACGCTGGAGCCGGGGCTTATCACGCGCACCGATACGTTTACACCGACTGTGCCGGTCGAGATCGCCGAAGCCAGCCTGGAATTCGCCTCCTTTTCACGCCAAGGGACGCGCCAAGGCACCGCCGACGGTGCCCGTATTGAATTCAAGCAAGGCGTGGTCACTTCCTTTGAGGTCGAAGGCCTCGGCGCATGCATCGCGGAAGCGCTCGCCGACGATCCCGACTATCGATCAACCATTGCCGCCATGAATACCCGCGTGCGTTGCGCGCGTGGCCCCTTCATGTTGGACAAACCCGTCACCGTACGGTGGACGTTGCGCTATCGCTAGCGCTAACGCTAACGCAGAGCAGACAGCAACGCCTATACAGATTCACCGCGAGCCGCAGGGTACGCACAGCAAGCACTAACCAATAACAAAAGTCATTCACGTAAACGAGGAGAAAGACATGCCAACAGCCGCAGCCCGTACCGTCCGCTTCAAGCTGACACCCGTCGCATCCGCCGTCGCTATTGCCTTGAT
>JBDTPE010000446.1:0-3129 GCA_039932875.1 Betaproteobacteria bacterium
TCATCCATTTCACCATCCATTTTGAACAACTCCATGATGGCGAGGCGCCCTCTGTACCCGGTGTTTTCGCATTGAATGCACCCAACCGAGCGAAATATTTCGCCACGCCAGCCATCGTCGACGCCAAGAACACGCTTGGTCATCGGGTCTTCCGGGTGATACGGCTCCCGGCAATGCTGGCATAACCGTCGCATCAGACGTTGTGCGACGACCCCAATAATGTTTCCCGCCATAATGTCCGGCAATACGCCCAAGTCCTGAAGGCGCGGTATCGCGCCAATGGCGGAATTGGTATGTAGCGTCGAATAGACCTGATGTCCGGTCATCGCAGCGCGAAATGCCATTTCGGCCGTTTCCTGATCTCTAATTTCACCAACCAAAATGATGTCGGGATCCTGCCGCATCATTGACCGAATGCCGGTCGCGAAATCAAGCTTGGCGGTTTCATTCACCGACGTCTGTCGAATCATGGCCATCGGATACTCGACCGGGTCTTCGAGCGTCATGATATTGACGCCTTCGGTGTTAACGTGATTCAGGATCGAATAAAGCGTCGTGGTTTTCCCCGAGCCGGTCGGACCGGTGACCAAAATGATGCCTTCCGGTCGTGCGATCATCAATCGCAGCATCTTGAGTTCATTCTCTTGAAGACCGAGGTCTTCAAGTGCGACGATGCCTTTTTGCCGATCAAGTATGCGTAGCACCACATTCTCGCCGTGCGTCGTTGGCTGTGCGGAAACCCGAAAATCTATTGAGCGTCCCGACAGGGTCAGCGATATGCGTCCATCCTGCGGTGCTCTGGACTCTGCGATGTTCATGCCGCTGATGACCTTTAGCCGCACCACCATTGCGGACCAGTAATTCTTGTGCAATGAACGAATCTGTCGCAATACGCCGTCTATGCGATAGCGAATACGCAGAAAGCCTTGCTCGGGTTCGAAGTGAATGTCTGAAGCACCACGCTTGACACCGTCGCTTAGCAGGGCGTCGACCAGCCTCACGACCGGCTGGCTGTATTCTTCAAAATCTGTCGTGATACTTTGATAATCGATTTCGCCAGTCTCAATCTCGTTCAGAATGCCGTCGATGGAGAGCTCAAACCCGTAGTGCTGCTCGATGCCGATGGAAATATCAGATTCACGCGCCAGCACCTGCTCGATACGAATATCATCTTTGATGAGCGCTCGAATCTGGTCAAGTGCCACGACGTTGGACGGATCTGCCACCGCCAGCAACAGCTTTCGCGTTCGCGCGTCGTAGTCGACCGGCAATACCTGATAGCGCCTGGCAATGTCCTTGGGCACCATCGACAGCGCGGTGTGGTCGATAATCGTATTTGACAGGTCGATTGCGACTTGGCCCAGACTTTCTGAAAGCGTGTCCCTGATCGTTGCTTCAGTGACAAAGCCCAGCTGCACCATTATCTTGCCGAGCGGGGTTTTGAATTTACGTTGCTCGGTAAGTGCAATATTCAACTGGTCTTGCGAGATGACGCCGCGCGCGAGCAAGGTTTGCCCAAGCGGGAGTTGCGAAATCGGCGACGTAATCTGGTTCATGTTTTTTTGCTTGTTAGCCTGTTAATTCGCCTGCAGCATCTGCTTTCGTCAGGGATTGTATCAACACACCCATATTATGACGCTGTGATTGGCCGGGGACGCCGGTCTGCGCGCCAACTAGTTGACGCGTGCTGCCTCGCTGAGTTCCCGGATACGCTTGGCGATACCGCCGCGATCAAACTGACCGCCACCACCTGCACGCGCGATGCCCTCTGCCTTGCGGTAATAGTCGAGCGCAAGTCTTGTTTGTTTTAATTGATCCAGACTGACCGCCAGATTGAACAGGTAGTCGGCGTTTTGTGGGTCAAGTCGAAATGCCTCAAAGTACGCCTGCTGTGCTTCTGTCCACCGTAGGGCGCCCGAATAAAGATTGCCCAGCGCAAATTGCAGCGGCGCAGCTTCGGGATTGCGCCCAATGAGTGTCTTAAGTTCAATTTCCAGCGTGGCCGGTGGCACGCCGTCATTCAGGGCGACCAGTCCCATAATCGCCAATCCATTTCGCGGATCCAGGGCGAGTACGCGACGATAGTGTTGCGTCGCCAGCGTTTTGTCCCCTATTCTGGCTGCAGCAGTCGCCAAACCGAGCTGCACGTCAATATTTAGTGGTTCCGCCGCGGCGAGTTTTCTATATTGCTGCACCGCCGATGTGTAATCGCCTGCTGCCAATGCGTTGTAAGCAGCGGTCAGTTCCGGATTAATTCTAGCTGGCTGATACGAGCGCGAGAGTTTCAGTCCAACCTCGGCTTCCTTGGCGATGGGCGCATCCTTCAGCTTTCTGGCAAGCGTCTCTCGCTCAGTCATTGCCCGTTCAGATGCCGGTATGGCCGCCAACTTGGGTGCGGGAGGTTCTATGGCCGGTGGAGGAAGCAGCGGCGGTAGTGGCAATTGATCGATCTTTGGGGCCGGCTCCAATGGTACCGGCTGCTTGTTATCGATTTGCCCCGTACTTGGCGCGGCGGGTGGCAAGGCGGAAGGCGGCGGCGAAGACGCGCGCGCCACATTTGGCCTGGAAATCTTGTCGATCTCATGCCAAACGTACCAGACGGCAGCGCCCAGCACGACGACGATCACGGCAACCGCTGGCAGGAGCCATTTGCGACCTCCCGACTCGGTCGCCAATTGGGAATTTGGTTGTTTTGCGGCAAATACGTTTCGCGCGATCTCCTGTTGCGCGGTGTTTTGTGAGATGGGCGGCGGTTGCGATACTGGATGTGGCTCAGCGTATGTCGCGACAGGCACAATTTTCGATTGCCGTGGCGAGACCACAGGCGGCGAAGCCACCGCTTCAAGCGACAAGCTGCTGTCGTACGCGTTGAAGGGCAATAACTCTGCAGGCTGGGTGGCCGCAATAGTGTTCTTCGTACTCGTTGCGGGTGGTTCTTCTGCCAGCGCGAACTCAGGCGCGGGAAAATCCGGAGAAACTTCCGGCATTTCTGGGGCGGACTTCGTAATCGAAGCAGCTGATTGCGCTGAATTGTTCTCCGCTTCCTTGGCGCGCCTCGCCTCTTCAGCGCGTCGCAGCGCATCCAGAAGCAGGCTCATGGCGCCTTCCTTGGCTCGCTTTCTGTAACGC
>JBDTPE010000447.1:0-3127 GCA_039932875.1 Betaproteobacteria bacterium
TTTTGACCTGGAAACCGCACCGGTATTGCACGTTCATTTTCAAGTGAATACCACTACGCCCCGCGCGCGCAATGCTTCTATCCATCCTGGTAATCGTTTCAGTCGGCACCAACGCAAATCCAGTTTCTCTAG
This sequence comes from Betaproteobacteria bacterium, assembly GCA_039932875.1. Lineage (GTDB taxonomy): Bacteria > Pseudomonadota > Gammaproteobacteria > Burkholderiales > Usitatibacteraceae > UKL13-2. The sequence continues at coordinate 133 of JBDTPE010000447.1, forward strand.
CGTGAGCATGTCGCCCATCGCTTCCGGCAGTGCCCGCAGTGGATTGGCACGCAAATCCAGGTGCGTGAGCCGACCAAGCGTACCTATGGATTCTGGCAGCTCGTTGATTGCATTGTTGCGTAAGTTTAGCCGGCGCAGTTGGGACAGCTCGCCGATGGATACAGGCAATGCTGTCAATTTGTTATCAGCCAGATCCAGCTCACGCAGGCTGGAGAGTTGGCCAATATTGGCCGGCAGCGACGACAACTCATTCTGCTGCACGTGCAACTCCCGCAATTGTTTCAGCGCGCAAATGGAATCGGGCAACGCGAAAAGCTGATTGCGATACAGGCGCAACTCCACCAACGCGTCCATGTTGCCAATACTCGCGTGCAACTTTCCGAGTCTATTTTCGCTTGCGTTTAAGTAGCCGAGTTTCGTGAGTTTACCCAGCGACTCTGGCAACGCCGTAAGTTGGTTATGGCTTAGGTAAAGAAAATCGGAAAGACTGGCCAAACCACCGATCGCGTCGGGCAATGCGGTCAGGCGATTGTGGCCCAAATCCAGCATGCGCAAACTGACAAGCTTGGCGATGCCATCTGGAATTGCGGCAAGCTGGTTGTCGCCGAGATTCAAGCTGGTCAATTGCGACATTTGCCACAACGCATCAGGCAATATGGTCAACGCGTTCTGGTACAGGCTCAGTGAATCGATGTCCATACGACTCAGCACTTCGGCCGGAATCTGCGTGAGCCCGCGACTGTCGAGGTGCACCGTGCGCTGCGCTCAGGTCAGCAGGGAATTCATGTGCCGCAGCCGCGCCGCGACCGAACGCAGCATCGTCAGGCCCACTGCCGGCTCCGCCTTCACCAGCGCAACCAGCGTGGCGCGGTTAAACGCCAATAGCGCACATTCAGTTTCAGCCACTGCACTTGCCGTGCGTGGCGATTGATCGACCAATGCCATTTCACCGAATGTGCCGCCTGTCGCCACACGTTCGACTATTTTTCCTTTGATAGAGATGGCGACCATGCCGTCCAGTAAGATATACATGCTCGTTCCAGAGTCGCCTTCATTCATGATGGGCTTGCCAGCCAGATATCGAATCGTAGTCGCGCGTTCGAGTTTCTGCTCCAGACTGGCCAATGCCGCTCCATCAAATACCGCCGCCTCTCGGGGTATGTCTCTATCGGCGGTGAGCTTACGCGTGGCCAAGCGGGCTGCGACAAAGCGCAGGCGATCAAACATCACACTCATCAGCATCAGCGCGAATTCAGGCGTGCGCGAGAGGGCGTTTTGCAACTCTTCCGTATCCAGCGAATAGGCATTGCAATCTGTCTTGACCACAGCCGCTGCGCTTCGCGTACTTCCCGCCGGCGTCTCACTGATGACCGCCATCTCGCCAAAAATTTCGCCAGGCTTGATGGTATCGATGACTTTGCCCGCTATCGAGAGGGTGACTTCGCCGACGGTAATGAAATACATGCGGTGAATGACGCGCTTGCCAAACAGTCCCTGTTTACCGGAGCGCTCGTCCTCAAGAAACATTGTTTGGCCGGCCGGGAAAAACTCCCTCCTGCCGGAGGTCTCAAAGAATCGTGCCGCCACTTTCGAGTCGTAAAACTTGCTGATCGTCGGCTTGAACGGCACCTGCAATGCAAGCGGCGGCACCGCAGTGTCAGTCGTGACGACCACAGTTTGCGGCTTGGTGAAATCGAAATCGTCTTCCATTGCGCTCGAATGATCCTACACAAACAGCGAGTTCATATAGCGCATACGATTTGCTACGCAACGCATCATTGCCATCCCGACCGCGGTGTCGGATTTCACCAATTCGATGAGTGCTTGCCGATTCAACGACAACAGCGTGCAGTCCGTACGTGCAATAGCGCTGGCGGTGCGCGGCGAGTGGTCGACCAGCGCCATTTCACCAAACTCGCCGCCCGCAACAAGTTTTTCAACGATCTTGTTGTCGATCGCGATGGTCACGCGGCCTTCGAGCACAATGTACATTGTGGTGCCGGGCTGTCCTGCTTCCATGATCATGCTTCCCTCACTGAAGCGCACGACGGTGGCATGTTCCAGTTTGCCTTGCAGCGTCGCCAGCGTAGCTGCGTCGAATGTTGGCTCGCTGCGGCTGCTTACGTTGGATTTGGCAACATCGCGCAACGCCAGCCGCGCGGCCAGAAAGCGCAATCGCTCAAACATTACACTCATGAGCATCAGCGCGAATTCCGGCGTATGCGCTAGTGCTGACTGCAATTCGTCCGCGTCCAATGATAGTGCCGTGCATTTCGTCTTGACCTTGGCCATCGCGCTTCGCGTGCTGCCGGCGGCTGAATCACTAATGACCGCCATTTCCCCAAAAATATCGTTGGCCTTGATGGTATCGAGCGGCATTTCATGCGTGAACAGCGCAACCTCGCCCGATGTGATGAGATACATCCGGTGCATGATTCGTTTGCCGAACAACCCTTGCTTGCCCGACTTTTCGTTTTCCAGAAACAGCGTTTTACCGGCGGGAAAATGCTCCTTTCGTCCGGATTTCTGGAAAAGCTGGGTAGCGACCTTGACGTCGTAGTAGCGGCTGATGGTTGACTTGAACGGTGCTGAAAGGGCTATTCCAATCGTGCTGTCAGGATTGAACGCAGGCTGCGGCTTGGTGAAGTCGAAATCGTCTTCCATATTTTCAGGCGGGTTGATCGTTGATGGTTTATTGTGACTGACTAGCTTGTGATCTGTTTCAGGCGAACAGTGAATTCATATAGCGAATGCGATCTGCCACGCAGCGCATCATCGCCATGCCGATCGACTGATCAGACTTCACCAGCGCAATCAGCGCGTCACGATTGATCGACAGCAGTGCGCACTCGGTATCGGCCGTCGCACTCGCCGTACGTGGCGACTGATCGACCAGCGCCATCTCGCCGAATACGCCGCCGGGGCCAATCTCCTCGACCGTTTTGTCGCCGATGGCGATACTGACGTTACCTTCCATGACGACATACATGCTGAC
>JBDTPE010000448.1:0-3109 GCA_039932875.1 Betaproteobacteria bacterium
CAAATCCTCGACACCATGGACGAGGCAAAGATCAGAAATAAATTTATCATCCTCGATGCCTGTCGTAATAACCCATTCAGCAATGTATTTACCTCAACTGGACTGGCCAAGATTCAGGCGCCAGCCGGCACAATTGTCTCTTTTGCCGCTGCTGCGGGACAAGTGGCGCCAGACGGGGCGGAGGGCACGAACAGCCTTTACACGAGGACTTTGATTCATGAAATGCGCGATCCGCGCTTGCAAGCCGCTGCCATGTTCCAGCGTGTGCAAACCTTGGTGGCACAGGAGAGCTTGAACAAGCAACTACCGGAACTTCACAACACGCCGTTATTCCGTGTACCGTTCTTTTTTGCCGAGGCCGGCAGTCAGGCGACGGTCGTTACGTCAGCAACGACGCCATCTGCCGGGCTTTCGGGGGACGCCAAGGCAGCACTCGAAGCGGAATTTTGGAGAAGCGCCCGTGAAGGTCGGCGCATTGAAGGCTACCAGCTCTATTTGGATCAATATCCGAGCGGAAGTTTTTCGTCGCTCGCAAGATTGGAAATTGATCGCCTGAAACGTGAGCTGTCGCAGCAACAAGTGGCAGCGACGCCTTTGTCGCCTGCAAACGTCTCCGCCTCGCCAGTGCTCGTGGCGGAAACGTCGGTGGCGCGTGTCGTGGCTGAGTCAAAGCCCGTGACGCTTGCTGCGGCGCCTTCCGTTGACGCACCGCCAAAGACGATCATTGCCAGTGCCCTTAGCGCACCGCCGAGGCAGGCAAGCGAGTCGCGCGGGCTGGAAATCAGGCCAGGCAGTGCTGCACCGGATCCACAAGCAACTATTGAAACCGGCGCTACCATTGCTCGGGCAGCAGCGCAGCCAGTTGCAAACGCCAACGCACCCGGCATAGATAAGGTGGCCGCGATCGCACCTGAACAGCGAACCTCTCTACTGCCGCCACCTGTCGATAGAATGGTTTCGGGAGTCATCCCGTTTCCGCACGGTGCGAGCTATAACGGCGAATACAGGGAAACCAAGGACAGATTGCAGATATTGCATGGACAAGGCGAATTTACGTCGCCTGATTTCCGCTATAAAGGTGAATTTCGCGACAACAAAAAGCAAGGCAAAGGTACCTATATTTGGGCGAACGGTAACCGCTACGAAGGCGACTTTGTCGATGACGAGCCTTCTGGACGCGGCAAATTTACCTTTGCCAGCGGCGACCAATATGAGGGTGAATATTCCAAAGGTGCATTTAATGGAAAAGGTGTTTTCATTTCCAAAAACGGTGACAAAACGGTAGGTATATTTGTCAACGGACAGGCGCAAGGAATGGCAGTTTATGTTTTTGCAAATGGGGACAAGTACGAAGGCGAAATGGCCGCTGGCAAGATGTCAGGGAAAGGTACCTTTACCACCAAAGCGGGCGATCGCTGGGAAGCAACTTTCGTCAACGACCGTGCACACGGCAAGGGTGTGTATTTCTTTTCGAACGGCGACCGTTATGAAGGCGATTTCACGGAAGGTGCGATGACCGGTAAGGGCGCATATTTCTATTCAACCGGTTACAAATCCGAGGGTACCTACGTGAATGCGCAACTGAATGGTGAGGGTAAATTCTATTTCAACGATGGTGGCTGGTTCGAGGGCATTTTCGAGAAGGGCTTGACAAAAGCCAAGGGTTTTTCGGTTTCCAAAGACGGTACCAAGCATAGTGCAACCATGGTTGACGGCCAGGTAAAGCTCGATGGCAGCTAGTGTCTAGTTGCGCGGTATGAGTATTGTGCTAGCCATTTTGCCGGGAACGACTGGCGAGAAGTCCATCATGGTCGCGGTCGAACACACTGCACCATTCGTCGGGTCCGGTCGTGTCAAGGTACTGGCTACACCGGTGATGATTAACCTGATTGAGGCAGCCGCGCTAGCGGCAATCGAGCACCTGTTGCCTGACGGCCATCAGAGTCTTGGCACCCATCTCGATGTGTCGCACATGGCGGCCACGCCTGTTGGCATGCGTGTCACTGCGACTGCAGAAGTAATTGCGGTGGTTGGCAGGTCAGTCAAATTCAATGTAAGCGCAAGAGATGAGCGCGATTTGATCGGCGAAGGAATTCATGACCGGGTCGTCGTCAATGTTGCCAAATTCGATTTGCGGGTTCAGGAAAAAATCGCGGCCTGCAAAAAATAGGCATCCGTTAACCTTTGCGCGGCGCGGCGCGGCTCGCAGGCTGGTCCGGCCAAAGAGGCAGGCAGAATGCGGTGTTATATCGCTGAGCGTTTGGCCGCAGGCGAGTGCATCAGTTCAATTATCTTAGGCAGAGCTGCGCGCGTCGCTTCTTCGCCCCGCTTGATGCACATCAGCCGATACGCCTCGTTGATTCCAGCGTAGTAATTTAGGTCGGGATGAATGAATATATCGGCAAAGGGTCGCTCTTGCTCAATGAGTGCCGTCCGTTTCCGATCTCGGACTCTCCAGGACTGCGGTGCTTCCGCTGGCGTGCGCTCCAGATACGCAGACACATCAACTGCGATCACGACTTCAGCGCCCAGGTCGCGCGCGACACGAATCGGCACGGGCTGCGCTTCGTCGCCATCGTGGTATTCGACGCCAAGAATTCGCACCGGCGCAAACTGACCGGGTGTGGCGCTGGAGGCCCGCACTGCTGCGCCGGTATTGCCACGCGTAAATACTGCAAGCACGTTGTTGTCGCGCCTCGCCGCCGTGACAGCCAGTTTGCGTTGAAATCCTTCGAGGGGTTTGCCGTTGGTAAGCTCGCGAACGAAGGCCTCGAGGGCGGCGCCATTGCCAGTAAATCCGGAGGTCGATACGCCGATAAAACGTTTCGGATCAATAGCCATTGCTATTTTTTCGATTTCTACGGCTGGGATACCGTTCGCATAGAGCGCACCGATCAGCGCGCCAACACTTGCGCCTACGACCAGATCTGGTTGAATGCCATTGGCTTCGAGCACCTTCAGAACACCAACGTGCGCAAAGCCGCGCGGGCCGCCCGCACCCAGTACCAGTGCAACGCGCGGACGCTTGTCGGCAGGGTAAGGTTCGAACCTTGGTGCATCCGGCCCGTTGAATTCGGCAATGTCGCCGGCGCAGCTGGTCAACAGTACC
>JBDTPE010000449.1:0-3097 GCA_039932875.1 Betaproteobacteria bacterium
CGGTTGGCCGCTGTTTCCGTGTCGGCGATACTGACGACGGTGAAATATTTGGTGTTTTCCAGCGCGCGGATAAAGCTGCGCGAATAGACGCTATTGTCCGCAGACACCACCGCAATCGGCAAATTCTTGGGGTCGGCATTGATCGCGAAACCAAACATGATCAGCTGTATTACCGGAATGCCGACGATCATGCCGAACGTCATGCGGTCCCGCTTCATTTGAATGAACTCCTTCACCATCACGCCATAAAGCCGCGAGAAGGAGAACGAGAGGGATGGCAACAGCATACTCATTGAAAATTGTCTTCCGCTTTTCCCATCAAGTGGATAAACACATCCTCTAGCGCGGTCGCAGTTTCTTCCAGCTCATAGCGCTCACCAAGGTTCAGTTCGCGCAAGGATTTGGACAGTTGCTGTGCGTCAGGTCCCGTCACGTGCAGAGTGTTACCGAATGCGGTTACCTGCGAGACACCGGCGAGTGCGCGCAACTTGTCGGCCAACGGCGGCAGGTCCGGACCGCGCACGATCCAGGTTGCCAGATGCTGACGATCGATTACCTCCTTCATGGTGCCGGTGGCGAGCAGCCGCCCGTAGGCGATATAGCCCAGGCGGGTGCAGCGCTCTGCCTCATCCATATAGTGGGTCGTCACAAGAATGGTCACGCCGGTACCGGCCAATCTATGGATTTCATCCCAGAAGTCGCGTCTGGCTTTCGGGTCCACCCCGGCTGTCGGCTCATCAAGCAACAATAGTCTGGGGTTATGCAGCATGCAGGCCGCCAGCGCAAGACGTTGTTTCCAGCCACCCGAGAGCGAGCCTGCCAATTGGTTTTGGCGGCTGGAGAGCCCCAGTTTTTCCAGCGCGTCGGCAACTTGCTTGACGCGATCAGCCATCCCATACATGCGCGCGACAAAATCGAGATTTTCGCGAATGGTGAGGTCTTCCCACAGCGAGAAACGTTGCGTCATGTAGCCGACTTCGCGCTTGATTGCAGCCGACTGCGTGATGACATCGAAGCCGAGTACCGTGCCGCTACCGCTATCGGCGTTTAATAAACCGCAGATCAGCCGGATGGAGGTGGTCTTACCGCTGCCATTGGGACCAAGGAAGCCGAATATTTCACCGCGTTTTACCTGCAGTGAAAAGTCGCGCACAACGTGTTTGTCGCCATAGCTTTTGTTCAATGCTGCTACGTCGATGACCAGTTGATCCGGCACGAGCGTATTCAGTTTAGCGAAACGCTGACGGGCTGACCGGGGTGCAGCCGCACCGCCTGGTCGAGCGACGGTTTGGCCTCGACATAAAACACCAACTTGGCGTGTGATTCCTTGCTGTAGATGACGGGCGGCGTGAATTCCGGCTGCGTGGCAATGAAGTTTATGTTTGCCTTGATCGGTGCGCCACAACCGGCGCAACTGAGCGAAACGCTTTGCCCGATCTTGATGCCGCCAAGCACTTCTTCCGGCACAAAAAATCGCACTTTTATTTTGTCTGGTGCGAGCAGGCTCAGTACGCTCTGCCCGGCTGGTACCCATTCGCCGCGCGAGAAATAGGTGTTTTCCACCAGTGCTGCAACCGGCGCCACCACGGATTTCTGTGCGACCCGCCAGTCACTTTGCGCCAGTACTGCTTTGGCGACATCGACGTCGCGTTTCGCTGCGTCAATCTCTTCCACGCGACCCACACTGACAGTCGCCGTTCGGGTCTGCGCGTCGAGCTCGGCGACCCGCGCCAAATCGCGTTGATAAACCGAACGGGCTTCATCGAGTTTCGCCTGCGAGATGAAACCCTGCTTGAAGAGCTTTTCCTGCTGGGCAAGCTGTGAGGCGGACAGTTCGCGCATCGCTTTTGCCTGCTGCACTTGGGCGCGCACCGTGTCAATCTCGCTGGGTCGGCGGCCGGTTTGCAGATTGATCAGCCGCGCGGTTGCTGCTGCCACTCGGGCTTCGGCCTCTCGACGTTGGGCAGCCTCGTTTGTTTGTTCGAGTGCAAACATCGGTGCGCCTGCCGCCACTTGCTGGCCGCGTGCCACTTGCAGTTGTTCCAGTGTCCCCGCGAATGGTGCAGCGATGTGTAGGGACTCGCCCTCCGCATACCCTTGAAAACCGACCGCCACTTTTTCACCGCAGCCGGTCAGAAAAAAGGCGGTAAAAATGACCAGAGCGGCGGTACGGCAAAGAAAGGCGTTCATGATGTCTAATCGATATCCAGAAACTGCGCTTCAAACTCAACCGGCGGCAACGCCTTGGAAAAAAAGAACCCCTGGTATTCGTCGCAATTGAGATCCCGAAGCACCCGGTATTGGTCCTCGGTTTCGACACCCTCGGCGATCACGTTTAGCTTGAGGCTATGGGTCATGGCAACAATGGCGCGAACGATGGCCTCATCGTTTGGATCGGTGCCGATATCGCGCACGAACGACGAATCCACTTTTATTGAATCCACCGGCAGTTGCTTGAGGTACGAAAGTGAAGAGTATCCCGTACCGAAATCGTCGATGGCGAGGCCCAGCCCCATGTCGCCCAATTGTTTCAACAGTACTGCCGTGTCATCGACGTTCTTGAGGAGCATGCTCTCCGTCAACTCCAGCTCCACCGTGCGCAGGTCGAGCGCAGACGCCTTAGCGGCGTCTTCAAGCACACGCACGAAACGGTCGCCGTCGAACATCTGCCGCACCGACATATTCACCGCCAGCCGGATATCGCGGCCACTTTTGCGTTGCCATTGCGCCACTTGTGCAAAAGCATGCTCGATGACCCATTCACCCATTGGCACGATCAAACCGGAATCCTCCGCGACGGCAATGAACTTTTCCGGCGACAGCAAACCGTGGCGCGGATGTTGCCAGCGAATCAGCGCCTCAACCCCGGTGATCTGGCCGGTTTTGAAAGACACGCGCGGCTGATAGTGCAGCACGAGTTCATCGCGGCGCAGCGCCAGCCTGAGATAGTTTTCGATCGACAGGCGCTCCTGCGCCTTGGCGTTGAGTTCATGCGAGAAAAACTGATAGTTGTTGCGGCCCTTGGCCTTGGCGTCGTACATGGCCACGTCGGCGTGCTTCATCAGGGTTTTCGGATCCGGCCCGTCGGTGGGATAGA
>JBDTPE010000450.1:0-3092 GCA_039932875.1 Betaproteobacteria bacterium
AAGCCCATTTCCGATTTAGCACGCGAACTCGGCATGCGGGAGGACGACATCGTAAAGTTGGCGTCCAACGAAAACCCGCTAGGCGCAAGTCCCAAGGCACTGGCCGCGATTCAAGCTGCGCTAGGTGATTTGGCGATGTACCCGGATGGCGGCGGATTTGCATTGAAGGCAGCCATCTCGGCGAAATATTCGGTTCAGCCAGCACAGATCATTCTTGGCAATGGCTCCAATGACATCCTCGAACTGGCTGCACGCACATTCATGAAATCGGGAGATTCCGCAGTTTATTCGCAGCACGCGTTCGCGGTTTACCCATTGGCGACGCAGGCGGTTGGGGCGACGGGCATCGAAGTGCCCGCAAAGAATTTTGGCAATGACTTGAGCGCGATACTGAGCGCGATTCGGGCCGACACCAAAATGATTTTCCTTGCGAACCCGAATAACCCGACTGGTACATTCACGCCTGGAGCAGAACTGCGGGCATTCGTAAAACAAGTTCCGGCCAAAGTGCTGGTCGTACTCGACGAAGCCTATGGCGAGTATCTCAATGACGCCGATGTTTATGACAGCGTACCCTGGCTCGCAGACTTCCCAAACGTCATCATCTCGCATACCTTGTCCAAAGCCTATGGCTTGGCGGGCTTGCGCATTGGATTCGGGCTGGCGCATCCACAATTGATCGATTTGATGAATCGCGTGCGTCAGCCTTTCAACGTCAATCATCTGGCGATGGTTGCGGCGGTCGCAGCGTTAGGCGATGACGACTTCATTCGCGAGAGCCGCCGCGCCAATGACGCCGGACTATCCTTGCTCAAGGCCGAGTTTGCCAAACGTGGTCTGGCGACCATCCCCGCGTACGGCAATTTCATCACCTTCAAAATTGACAATGCGAAGCGGGTTTTTGAATCACTCTTGAAACAAGGCGTGATCGTCCGTCCCATTGCGGGTTACGGCCTGCCCGATTACTTGCGCGTGACTATCGGTACTGAAGCGCAGAATCGGCGCTTTATTGCGGCGCTGGACAACGCAATGAAGCAGGCCGAATAGAAATCAAAGAACCAGTATTGGCGGGCTTTTTCAGGCATTTGTTCTCCGGAAGCCTCGCCAGTGCTTGAGTTACAAATTCAATCATGAATATTGGCATTATCGGCGTCGGTTTGATTGGTGGTTCATTTGCGCGCGCCTTGCGGCGCGCGGACACAGGCGTGCACGTCGTTGGCATCGACCGTGATGCCGCTGCGCTGCTTGTCGCGCAGGAGTTGGGGGTCATCGATGAATCAGCGTCATCGGCTGCCGCAGCCCGGTGCGACGCAATCCTGCTTGCGGTGCCGGTGCGGCAAATTCCTTTCGTGCTTGCCGAGATCGCTCCTTTTTTGAACCGCGACGCGGTGCTTACCGATGCAGGGAGTACCAAACAGGATGTGGTTGCCGCTGCCCGCTCCGTGCTAGGGGACAAAATTGCACAGTTCGTGCCGGGTCACCCCATTGCCGGGCGCGAACATGCGGGCGTCGCAGCGTCAGATGCGGATTTGTTTCAAGGCAAGAATGTAGTACTTACCCCACTTGCCGAAAATGCCGCCTCATCGGTTCAGCGCGTTCGCGCGCTCTGGCGGGCCTGCGGCGCGCAGGTGGTCGAGATGTCGGCCGAAAGCCACGATACCGTATTTGCCGCAGTGAGCCATTTGCCGCATTTGCTCGCCTTTGCCCTGGTCGACGAACTTGCCGGGCGCCCGAACGCGAAGAGTTTCTTTTCCTTTGCGGCTAGCGGCTTCCGTGATTTCACCCGCATCGCCGGTTCCAGTCCGGAAATGTGGCGCGATATCGCGCTCAACAATCGAGAAGCCCTGTTGCGCGAACTCACCGCGTTTGAAGCGAATATCGCCAATATGAAGGCAGCTTTGACGTCCAGCGATGGCGCGGCGCTTGAGGCCTTGATGTCGCGCGCCAAACACGCTCGCGACCGCTGGATGGCTGGAGAGCTCGATGGTTTTCGGGATGAAGCAATATGAGCGTACGTGTTGAATATTTGGACGTTGGCCCATATCGTCGGGCCGTTGGCGCAGTGACTTTGCCCGGTTCAAAGAGCATATCCAATCGTACGCTGCTGCTCGCGGCACTTTGCGCCGATGAAACTCTCGTGAGAGGGCTGCTGAAATCGGATGACACAGAGGTGATGATCAACGCACTTCGACAAATTGGTGCAGACGTCCAACTCGGCAATCGTGGTGATGGCTTTGATGAAATCCTTGTCGACGGTGAGAGCGCATTTTCTGTTGCCGATGCCAAACTTTTTCTAGGTAATGCCGGTACCGCATTTCGTCCGCTGACCGCCGCCATCGCGCTACTGGCGCCAGAGGGAGGGCATTTTGAGCTCTCGGGCGTGCCGCGCATGCACGAGCGACCGATCGGCGATCTGGTCGAAGCGTTGCGACAGCTTGGCGCCGAAATTGCCTACCTCGGCGAGCCGGGGTTTCCGCCACTGGAAATTCGCTCGCGCAAGAAAGTGTCGTGTGATCGGGTTCAAGTGCGCGGCGATGTCTCTAGCCAGTTTCTGTCAGCGCTGCTGCTCTCATTGCCAATACTGACGCGCCAAACGGGAAAACCGATGCGCGTTGAAGTGATTGGCGAGCTCATTTCGAAACCCTATATTGAAATCACCCTGAACCTGATGGCGCGATTTGGTGTGGAGGTTGAACGCGAGGGTTGGCAGGCGTTCGTGGTGCCGGGAAGTGCCGCGTATCGGTCGCCCGCCGGAAACGGCATCACTGTCGAAGGCGACGCGTCCAGCGCCTCGTATTTTCTTGCGGCCGGTGCAATTGCCGGCGGGCCGGTACGGGTACAAGGCGTTGGCAAAGGCAGTATTCAGGGCGACATCAGGTTTGTAAATGTGCTTGCCGAGATGGGCGCCGTGGTGTCGATGGGTGAGGACTGGATCGAGGCATCGGCGCCGATTTCCGGAAAACTGACAGCAATCGACGCCGATCTCAATCACATTCCGGACGCGGCGATGACCATCGCCATTTGTGCGTTGTTCGCCGATGGTGTGACGACAATTCGCAATATCGCCAGCTGGCGGGTCAAGGAAACTGATC
>JBDTPE010000451.1:0-3089 GCA_039932875.1 Betaproteobacteria bacterium
GAAACGGCACGCCGCCTAATTTTAAAACTCCAGCATCGGCGCGCCTCGCAGAGTCTTTTTGCTCTGCGAGGCGCGCCGATATTTGTGTTTTGTCTGAAAGCTGTCCACCTACTTTAACTTTGCCGATATGAAACTCGCCCCACAAGATCTCGAACAAATTGCAGGCGGTACGCTGGATCACTACAATCAGCGCGCCCTGGACTTTTGGGAAGGAACGCGCGACCACGATGTCAGCCAGAACATCGGCGCGCTGCTCAGTCATATCGAAGGTACCGCTCCATTTGCCATTCTCGATTTCGGCTGTGGGCCGGGGCGGGATCTCAAATCCTTTGTCGATCTCGGTCACCTGCCTGTAGGGCTCGAAGGCTCGGCAAGTTTTGCTGAAATGGCGAGAACGCACAGCGGCTGCGAAGTCCTGCATCAGGATTTTCTCAAGCTCGACCTTCCGGCCAGCAGGTTCGATGGTGTTTTTGCAAACGCCTCGTTGTTTCACGTGCCCAGCCAGGAATTGCCGCGCGTGCTCGGTCAATTGCACCATGCCTTGAAACCACGCGGCGTGCTGTTTGCATCGAATCCTCGCGGCGACGGCACCGAGGGCTGGAACCGTGGGCGTTATGGCGCGTATCACGATCTGACGGGATGGCAGCGCTTCTTGTCTCAGGCGGGGTTCACGGAACTCACGCACTATTACCGTCCGGAAGGATTGCCGCGCGACCAGCAACCATGGCTCGCAAGCGTATGGCGCAAATGAAGGCAGAGCAAATTCTCTTCAGCCAGGGATTTGGATCGCGCAAGCTGTGTCGGCTGCTGATTGCGCAAGGGGAACTGGAAATTGCCGGGGTTGTTTGTGCCGATCCCGTCGCGGACATTGACGTAACGCCGCAAGACGGCAAAGCCATTGCATTTAGTGTGGACGGTGTGTCGTGGCAATACCACGCGAAGGCCTACCTGATGTTGAACAAGCCGGCAGATTATGAGTGCTCGCAGAAAGCGAAATCGCACCCCAGCGTCTATGCATTGCTACCGGCGCCATTGCGGAACCGTGACGTGCAAACGGTGGGCAGACTGGACCAAGATACGACAGGGCTGCTGCTGTTTTCGGACGATGGCCAGTTCATCCACCGGATGACATCACCCAAACACGAAGTACCCAAAGTTTACGACGTGACGGCAAGCGAGGCAGTCACCCCTGAGCAGGTGGACCGTCTGCTCGCAGGCGTAGTACTCAATGACAGTCCCGAACCGGTGCGCGCGCTCGGTTGTGCGGTGACCGCGCCGAATGTGATTCAGCTCACACTCACTTCCGGCAAGTACCATCAAGTCAAACGTATGCTAGCCGCGGTGGGAAATCACGTTGATCGGCTGCATCGCAGCAAGATTGGCAAATTGCTGTTGCCGACTGATCTGGCAGTGGGAAAATGGCGATGGTTGTCAGACACCGAACTCGACATGTCAAGCACCAATGATTGAGGCAACGTCGATTTCAGCGATGCTTTCGTGAATTTTCATATTGTGATTAGGCTAGAATCAACAATGTGACGAGAGCGGGACGAAATTGCACCTGCCGGCCGCACGACGTGATTACCCAGAAAGGACTAGCAATTGGTCAAGCCAAACTACAATTTTGCAAAGCGCCAGCGAGAACTGGCAAAGAAAGCGAAAAAAGAAGAAAAACAACAACGCAAAGCGGCAACCGGTAATGCCGGTGAAGGCGAGGCGGTCGAATCCGACGACCCGGTAGAAGTGCCAGCAGAGGACAAGCCAGCTGCCTGATGGCATCAGCTTGATGCTCAGCAAATATGGGTTCGAATTCGCCCCGGGCTGAACCCAAACAGACAAGCGGTGTTCGCAAGCCAGCGCCGGCCAGCAAATTGGTGGAAGGTCAACTCAACATTCGACCGGGGCAGTCAATTGAGCTGCTCAAGGAACTGCACATTCTGACTGCCGATGGCAAGGTGAATCAGGATAGCCGCCGCAAGTTGAAGCAGGTGAATCACCTCGTTCAGTTCATCGAACCGCTGTTGCAGGAAATTCGCTTGCAGCACCCCGACATCCAGTTGGTGGACCACGGTGCAGGGAAGTCATATCTAGGTTTCATTCTTTACGATCTGTTTTTCAAGAACGTCGCCGCCAATCATCGGATCTTCGGTATTGAGACGCGCGAGTCACTGGTTGAGAAGTCACAGGAGCTCGCGACAAAACTGGCTTTCTCAAACATGACGTTTCTGAATTTGTCGGTCGCGCAGGCGATCTTGTCGGATGAAATACCGGCGACCGTGGATATCGTCACTGCGCTGCACGCCTGTGATACCGCAACCGATGATGCGATCAAATTTGCACTCGCCAGACGCGCCAGATTTATCGTGCTGGTGCCGTGCTGTCAGGCGGAGATTGCCGGCATATTCAGAAAAAACAAAAGTAGCGACTTGGGCAAGAGTGCCCTGACAGAAATATGGCGTCATCCTTTGCACACCAGGGAATTCGGTAGCCAGATTACAAATGTGCTGCGTTGCCTGCAGTTGGAAGCCCACGGTTATCAGGTCACCGTCACAGAGCTGGTGGGCTGGGAGCACTCGATGAAGAATGAACTTATCGTCGCCACGTTTAAGGATCTGCCACGTAAGCGATCCGCTGCGCGGTTGGACGAGGTACTCAACACACTGGGTCTTGGTGAAATGCGCAACCGGTTTTCCAGCCCGGCCGTGTGAAGTGCAGATGAAATCATCGCCGCAACGCTCACACTACCAATTACTGGATATCGCCGAGGACGCCGAACGCGAAGCAATTGCGCTCGCCTATCAGCGGACTCTGGAAGCGCTGGCACGCGACCCGGACGCCGATCCCGACGCGAGGACACAACTGCGCAGAGCTTACGAGGTTCTTACCGACCCGATGCAGCGCATGACCTATGACTTGTCTTTGCGGCGTAACGAACCGCAAATCACATACGAGGCGGCGAAAGAAGATGACGGCTCACTACTCTCACGTCTGTGGGACAGACTCTGGGTCAAGGCCCTTGTGTTGGTATTGACGTTGGTGGCGATCACCATTTGGATGCGGTCGGGAAAACATGAGATTGAAGCGATTTC
>JBDTPE010000452.1:0-3080 GCA_039932875.1 Betaproteobacteria bacterium
GATGGCGAAGAGGGAAATCGACGTACGGCCCAGCAGATCGATAAATCGGGAAGTCAATAAGCGCTCAGGAGCGACATACAGCAAATCGAGTTCGCCATTGAGCAGGCGCTGCTCTAGCTGCGAGGCGCTGCGGGCATCGAGTGTGGAATTTAGAAATGCCGCCTTCACACCCAGTTGCAGCAAGGCTTCCACTTGATCCTGCATCAACGCAATTAACGGCGAGACGACGATGGCAGTGCCGTCGCGTGCCAACGCTGGAATTTGAAAGCACAACGACTTGCCGCCACCGGTGGGCATCAGCACCAGTGCGTCGCCGCCGCCGATCAGGTGGTCGACGATGGCTTCCTGATCGCCGCGAAAGGCCGGGTAGCCGAAAACGGTATGGAGAAGTTCCTGCGCGGTATGGTTTGCAGCATGTGTCATGCCAGCATGATATTTCATGTGAAGCATCTGGCTAGCGGAATGCCGGTTCTAAACATAGGCATTTGAAAATAATTGCTGCTGAAACCGTGGCAACTGGCATGTGCAATCGAAATTCATTTCCACAAATGCTCGGCAATTTTGCTCTGAAACTTGTTCTGTCGATTGAAAACTCCCCGAAGTAATGTCATGCATCGCGCCGATTTGTCGCAGTCTGTTGCGATTTCCACCGTTACCATAGGTAAGTTCGAAATGTCTGTGCACACATTGGGAAGAACATTGATGAAGCTTCGGGCAATTTTTTCGCTGTTTGTACCGGTCTGGCTGATTGCCTGCGGGGGTGGAGCGGGCGGGCAATCGACTGTCGCAGCACCGCCACCTGCGCCCGTCGCAGGCACTGCTGCCGACATCACCATGTTGTTTATGGGAAACAGTCACACATCGCTCAATAATGTTCCCGGTATGGTGGCGGCCATGGTGCGCGCGGGCAAGCCCGGCAAGACCGTCAGCGCCACAGAAGCACCGGTATGGATGCATCTGGAGGAGCGTGCAAGCGATCCCGATTCGCTGGCATTGTTATCGAGCCGACGTTGGACCTACGTGGTTCTACAAGCGCAGAACTACAGTCTGAGCGGACAATTTTTCTATCCCACGACAGGCGCCGAAAAACTCGTGCGTCTCACGCGCGAGGTCGGTGGATTACCGATACTCTTCGCGGAGTGGCCAAGGGTCGGCATTGTCGAGACGCAGATCATTCTCGACAAATACAATTCAATCGCGATGAAAGAGCCAGCCTGCGTCGCGCCGATTCCGCAAGCCTTTGACCTGTCGCGTGCGCGTTTCCCGGCCATTACGTTGCACGATCCCGATGGTAATCACTCCGCGCCCGCTGGCGCGTTCCTCGCGTCGCTCATTATGTACTCGACGATGACCGGGGCATCCCCTGCAGATTTGCCAACTTTTGCCGAATTCAATATTGATAGCGATAGTCAAGCAAAGCTGAGAAGCGTTGCCAACGAAGCGGTGCAATTAAATGCGCCGCGATTTTGGTGTCCGGCAGATAAGCCGGCGATGTAACGATAAAACGTAGAACGAGCATCCACGCGCGATTACGAACCTTTATTGACTGAAAACCGCACCAGTGCTGGAGTTCGTCATTCATGTAGGCGAACGTAATGCGCCCCGAACAACAGCTGCGCCGTGCTAACCGTTCATGAATCCCAAATTGGACGACGCAAAGTTGCCGATATTCGGCAGCACCAGTTGCAAATCAGTAGAGCTGACGCCGAACCACCGCGCCAACGTCGCCGCATATTGATCGACCGACGTGGTTGGAAGCAACCTTCCAGAGCCGACTTCGTCGTTGTTGTTCAAGCCCATGATCGGGAACGTGCCGTAGTACTGCTGGCCCTTCACCGCGCCACCCATGATGAAGTGATGTGAACCCCAGCCATGATCTGATCCATCGCCATTGCTGGTCAACGTGCGTCCGAAATCCGAACCGGTAAAAGCGGTCACGCTGTCGGATACGCCGAGTGAAGCCATTGCTGTGTTGAAATAAGCAAGTGAGCCGGCGACCTGCGAATGCAAACCCGGTTGCGTAGTGAGCTGATTATCGTGGGTATCCCAGCCGCCGAGAGAAACGAAAAAGATCTGGCGTTTTGCCCCCAGTGCAGTGCGCGAAGCGATCATGCGCGCCACCAGGCGCAATTGTGCAGCAAGGCTGCTGCTGGCAATGTCTGCCGGTAAAGGGAGATCAGGCGCCGTCGCCAGGGCCGCCGACAGGCTTACGTTGGCGTCAATAGAACGCTGCGTCGTCGTCGCGAGATCCTGCGTAAACAGATTCGAGCCCGCAGTTGTAATGACAGACCGCAGGCTGGCGCTTGCCGAGGCCGACCCGAACAAGCTGCCAGTGATACCGCTGATCGGGGTTGAACCTGAACTGCTCAGCTGGTAGGCAATGGTCGATTGTCCGGCCAGGAACACCGCACTGCCACTGACCGAGTTACAGGTAAAGATACTGTTGGCGTTTTGCGAAAACATTAGGTCGCCTATACGGCCGCCCCAGCCCTCGCGGGCGCCCTCGGGCGCACTAGCTTGCCATACTGACTGCTGGTCGTTGTGCGAAAACAGCTTGGGTGGCAGCGGCACGGAGAGATTATTGTATTGAATCTTGGTGGTCGGCACGATCAGCGGTCCGACATTGGCCATGATGGCGAGCTTGCCTGCATCCCAGATCGGCTTGAGCGCGCCAAGCTCGGTGGGCAAGGCGAACTGACGTCCGGCATTACTGCCGGTCAGCGGAACGATAGGGGTGAGCGGCACCAGCGCCGAGAGCGGTCGCGAAATGCTGGCACGCGCACTGGTGTACGCAGAAAATGAGGCGGTGTCATAGGGAATCACGGTGTTGTTATGATCATTGGCGCCATACAGAAATACGCAGACCAGAGCGCGATAGTCGGTCGCCGTTTGAGCCGCAGCGGCACCTATCGTTGCCAGATTAAGCGCAAACGGCGCGGCCGACCCGGCGATGGATAGGCTACTGACGGTGCGCAAAAACTGGCGACGCGATTGATTGATATTGCGTTTGATGTAGCTCATGGCGGCTCCGATCAATTCTGGAAGAGATATTCGGGACTTGCCATCATCAAGAAGATGGC
>JBDTPE010000453.1:0-3079 GCA_039932875.1 Betaproteobacteria bacterium
CCATTTTCGCTCACGACCGCGCGCTGGGAATCGCCACGCTTTCACTGGCCAGTGGGCGCTTTCGCCTGTTGGAAACTTCGTTGGCGCAGTTGAGTGCGGAACTGGAGAGATTGCAACCTTCGGAGCTGGTTGTATCCGAAAGTTCTGCGTTTACGTTCAACGGTGTAACCAGCAGGCGGATGCCCGATTGGCAATTCGATACTGAATCTGCAAAGAGGCTGTTGGCAAAGCAATTTGGCACCAGCGATCTGAATGGGTTTAGCTGCGAAGATATGCCGGTCGCCCTTGCTGCGGCTGGCGCGCTGCTGCAATACGTGCAACAGACCCAGCGCGGTGTGCTGCCACACATCATCGGCTTGAGCGTCGAGCGCATTGAAGATTTCATTCGCATGGATGCAGCCACCCGCCGCAATCTGGAGATCTCGGAAACCATTACGCGAGAAGCGGCTCCCACGCTTTTTTCCGTCCTCAACTGCACTGCCACCAATATGGGTGCAAGGCAGATGCGCGAATGGCTGCACCATCCCCTGCGTGACCGCGCAGCAGTAGTCGCAAGATTGGACGCGAGCATGGCGCTCGCACCACGCACCGATGCGATCCGCGCCATCATCAGCGACTGGGCCGACGTCGAGCGCATTGCCACGCGCATCGCGCTGAAGACCGCGCGACCGCGTGATTTGGCAGCGCTTCGCGACGCACTCGGCGGTTTGCCAAAATTACACTCACAGGTAGCTGCACTGCAAACCCCAGCACTGGCGAGGCTTTCCGAGGCATTGGCGCTGGAGCCCAATATCCACGCGCTTCTTCAGGCATCGTTAAAAGACGAACCTGCGACCAGTTTGCGCGAAGGTGGTGTGATGCGCGATGGCTTTGACATCGAGCTCGACGAGTTGCGCGGAATGCAAACCAATGCCAGCAGCTTCCTGCTCGACCTGGAACGTCGTGAGCGCGAACGAACCGGGATTAGCAATCTGCGGGTTGAATTCAATCGTGTGCATGGTTTCTTTATCGAGGTGACGCAAGGTCAGCTCGATAAGGTCCCCGACGACTATAGACGCCGCCAAACCTTGAAGAACGCCGAACGATTCATTACGCCAGAGCTGAAGGCGTTCGAAGACAAAGCGCTGTCGGCCGGGGAGCGATCGCTTGCGCGAGAAAAGTTTTTGTATGACGCCTTGCTGGATGACGTGCTGCCGCAGGTGCCTGCCCTACACGCGATGGCCCGCGCGGTCGCCGAGCTCGACGTGCTCTGCGCCAACGCACGCAATGCGACCCGCTTCGGCCTGGTGCCACCCACATTCATCGATGATGATCGCATCGTGATTCAGGGTGGCAGGCATCTGGTGGTGGAGAGCCAGGTGGAGAACTTCATTGCCAACGACTGCGATCTTTCACGTTCCAGGCAGTTACTACTCATCACTGGACCGAATATGGGCGGCAAGTCGACCTATATGCGGCAAGTCGCGCAAATCGTGTTGCTGGCGCACACGGGTTCGTTTGTACCGGCGACAAGTGCTGAAATCGGCCGTGTCGACCAGATCATGACGCGCATCGGCGCTTCAGATGACTTGGCAGGCGGGCGATCAACCTTCATGGTTGAAATGACCGAGGCTGCTGCAATCCTGAACAACGCCACCAGTAGCAGCCTGGTACTGATCGACGAGATCGGTCGCGGTACTTCAACTTTCGATGGCCTGGCGCTGGCGTACGCGATTGCGCGCCACTTGGCCGAAACCACGCGCTGCTACTGTTTGTTTGCGACGCATTATTTTGAACTCACGCACTTGAACGCGGAGCTACCGAATCTAGCGAACGTTCATCTGGATGCGGTCGAAATGAAAGACAAGATCGTCTTTCTGCACAAGCTGGAATCGGGGCCGGCAAATCAGAGCTACGGATTGCAGGTAGCGCAGTTGGCGGGTGTACCGCGGAGCATCGTGCGCGCGGCGCGCAAACATCTCGGAAAACTCGAAACGGGCGATGCATTGCCAGCCACGCAGGGTAACTTGTTTGTACCGGTCGCCAAATCAATTGAAGCCGCGCCACATCCAGTGCTGGATGCTTTGGCGGACCTCAGACCGGATGAATTATCGCCAAGAGACGCGCTGGAAAAACTGTACGCGTTGAAGGCGATGAGTGAAAAGCCTTAACGGCCTAGTGGTGCGCACCATGTACGCCATGCACATGCCCGTGCGAAAGCTCTTCAGCCGTGGCGGGTCGAATGTCCTTCACGATGCAGGAAAACAGTAAGCGCTCTCCAGCCAGCGGATGATTGCCATCGATGACAACTTGTCCGTCGGCTATGTCTGTCACGGTGTAGACGATCCAGCGGTCATCTTCTTCGCCCGGGGGCACACCCTCAAACTGCATCCCTATGGCGACATTGGCCGGAAACACACTCTGCGGTTCCACGCGAATCAACTCTTCGTCGTACTCGCCAAAAGCGTCCTCTGGTTGAAGCGAGATGAAGAACTCATCGCCCAACTGCTTTCCCGCCAGCCCCTGCTCGACCAGCGGAAAGATACCGCCGTGGCCGCCGTGCAAATAGACCATGGTTTCCGATTCGCTACCTAATGCATTGCCGTCGCTATCCTTTAGTTTTGCTTCTAGTGTGACAACCGCGTTTTGATCAATGACCATGTATTTGCCTAACGATTTTCAGCACCGACGAGACATGTTCGCGTGGCTTCAAGTCACGAAGGATATGCCGCACCGTGCCAGTTTTGTCGATGATGAAGGTTGCCCTGTGTATGCCAGATTGCGTAGCGCCGTTTGAACCTGCTTCCACCAGCACATCATATTTTTTCATTACTTCACAATCGGCGTCGGACAGTAGCTGCACGGAGATGCCATGTTTGTCTCGAAATTCCTCATGGACCAGACAATCATCGCGGGACACGCCGAAAACGACGGTGTCACACTCTTCAAAGGCTTCCTCATGGTCGGAGTAGTTGATCGCCTCCATGGTGCACACTGGTGTGCCATCGCGCGGATAAAAATAAAGCACGACATTCTTCTTGCCGAGGAAACTGGAAAGCTGGATCATTTCCATGCTTGCGTCGGGCAGTTCAAACGCGGG
>JBDTPE010000454.1:0-3076 GCA_039932875.1 Betaproteobacteria bacterium
GATGTCGGCGTGCCGGCACCGTGCCCGGCCTGGGTTTCAATTCGTGCCAGGATCGGCCCTGTAATACCGGCACGGCCCAGTGTTGTAACGCGAGCGGCTTCCTGCATCTCGGCAACATATTTGAAGCTATGGGCGGGGACCACGCGGTCATCGTGATCAGCGGTCATGACCAACGTTGGTGGATACGGCTTTCCGCGCTTTACATTGTGTAGCGGCGAATAGGCGTAAAGGGCCATGAACTCATCGGCATTGTCTGACGACCCGTAGTCCGAAACCCACGCCCAGCCAATAGTGAACTTGTGAAAGCGCAACATATCCATCACGCCTACCTGTGGCACAGCTGCGCCAAACAATTCTGGTCGTTGGTTTAATACGGCGCCAATTAGCAGGCCGCCGTTCGAGCCGCCGTTTATCGCCAGCTTGGCAGGCGACGTGTATTTATTGGCGATCAGCCATTCGGCGCTGGCGATAAAATCGTCGAATACGTTTTGCTTCTTCAACTTGGTACCGGCGTCATGCCAGGCCGCACCGTACTCACCGCCGCCGCGAAGACAGGTGGTGACGTATACCCCACCCATCTGCATCCACACTGCTGCGGTGACTCGATAGGTCGGCGTCTCGCTTACATTGAATCCGCCATAGCCGTAGAGAATCGTCGGGTTACTGCCGTCGAGCTTCAGGCCCTTTCGGTGTGCAATAAAGATCGGCACTTTGGTGCCGTCCTTGCTCGTCACGAATTCCCGGCGGGTCACAAAATCGTCAGATTTGAATGCAGTCGTCGGTCGCTTGAATAATGTGGCCTTGCCGGTTTTGATGTCGTACTGGTAGATCTCACCCGGCGTCGTCAAGGTGGTATAGCTGAAGAAAGTCTCAGGCTGATCAAAGCGACCGCCAAAGCCACTAGCGGAACCGACAGCCGGCAACTTCACGGCGCGAATGAATTTTCCGTCTGTAGTATGCTCGCGCACTTCAGCCGCGGCATCCTTCAGGTATTGTGCAAATAGATGCCCACCTACTGCACTTGCATATGTCAGCGTTTCGTTTCGCGCCGCAACGACGGTTTTCCAGTTTGTCCGTGCGGGACTGGTCAGATCGATAGCGATAATGCGGCCTTTGGGAGCATCCAGATCTGACTTTACCCAAAGTGTGTTGTTGCTACTGCCCACGGGTGTGAACTCCGCGTCAAACTCAAGCGTGATCGCAGACGGCCCTGCATTGGACGCAACATAGGCACCATCTTTGAGTGGCATAAAGAGCAGGCCATTCTTGTTGCCTGACCCCTGCCAGACAAAAATCAGCAAATTGCGTCCGTCATCCGACACTGTCGCGCCGAAGCCCCACTCCTTCTTCTCGTTATTTTCGTACACCAGCGCGTCGGTGGACTGTGCAGTCCCTAAGCGGTGGTAGTAAAGTTTTTGAAAATAATTACTGCCGGTCAGAACCGCGCCGTCTTTGGGCGCGTCGTAACGCGAATAGAAAAAGCCTTTTCCGTCCGGTGTCCATTCTGCGGTGGAAAATTTCACCCACTTGATCACGTCTGGTAAGTCCATGCCAGTGGCGAGATCGCGCACTTTCCACTCCTGCCAGTCGGAGCCGCCGCTGGCGATCCCATAAGCGAGATATTTGCCGTCGCGGCTGACCACGGTACCTGTGGTGGCGACGGTGCCGTCTTTGGAGAGCGTGTTCGGGTCCAGCGCGATGGTCGGCGTGTCGTTTAGCGACTTGACGGTGTAGAGCACGGCTTGCTGCTGCAGGCCATCGTTACGAGTATAAAAATAGCGGCCACCTTCCTTGAACGGGATACCGAATTTCTCAAAATTGAATAGCTCCTTGTAGAGCCTTTTGACTGGTCCGCGCTGCGGAAGCGACTCAAGATACTTATCCGTCACCGCGTTCTGCGCCTTCACCCAAGCCTTGGTTTCTTCGCTGTTATCGTCCTCCAGCCACCGATACGGGTCAGCAACGCTGACACCATGATAGACGTCGACTTGTTCACCCTTTCGGGTTGGCGATGGCGATGTGGTTTGGGCAATGATTGATGTGGACATGAGTACCGAGAGGACTAGCAGTGATTTTTTCATGTTGATCGCTTTACTTCACAAAGTTGAATTCAGGTTCCCTCAGGCGTCAGGATCAGATTTGACTAGTGTAAGACTCGGTTTGGACGGGTCATCGGTGAGCTTTGGATGATCCAGTTCGACCTTTTCAATCGAGGCAAACCGGTCACTGATCTTCTTGCTGGTGACGGCAACGTCCTTCACATCCTCGTTCGCCTGGCGAATATGGTCGGCAAGTTTTTTCATGCGTTCATCAAAGCGCGAAAACTCCTTGCCAAGTTTGCCGAGTTCATCTTTGATGATATGGACCTGCTTTCGCGTTTCCACATCTTTCAACACCGCACGCACCGTATTGAGCACCGCCATCATGGTGGTCGGTGAAACGATCCAGACGCGACGCGTCTGCGCATACTCCACCAGGTCGCGATGATGTGCGTGGATTTCGGCAAACACTGCTTCGGCTGGAATGAACATCACCGCGCCGTCGGATGTCACGTTGGGAATGATGTACTTGGAGGAGATCGCTTCGATGTGCTTCTTCACATCCTGCTTGAACAGCGCCGGCGAAATGCGATCTGGTCCGTCGGAAATCATGCGCTCGTAATTTTCCAGCGGAAACTTCGAATCCACCGCAATCAGGCCAACCGGTTCAGGGAGTTTCAGCACGCAATCGGCGCGCACATCGTGCCCCGCATAGGCAAAACCGTATTGAAATTCGAATGACGATTCGGGCAACACATTGCGAATGATGGTTTCAAGTTGCACTTCCCCAAACGCGCCGCGTGAGCGTTTGTCGCCTAACAACTGCTGCAGGCTCACGACGTTGGTGGTCAGGCCGTCGAGTTTCTTTTGCGCTTCATCGATGGTCGCCAGGCGCGACATTACGCTGACAAACGTTTCGTTGGTTTTCTTGAAGCCTTCATCGAGCCGCTCGCTGACCTTGCCACCGATTTCGGACAATCGTGCATCGGTGGATTTCGTTAGTCCGTCGATTGTCAACGTGATTTGGCCGGTTACCA
>JBDTPE010000455.1:0-3074 GCA_039932875.1 Betaproteobacteria bacterium
AAGCTGCCGGACGAACGCAACGGGCTGGTATTCGTATTCCGCGTTTTCGACAAAGTTTCTTATGCGCTGGTGATGGCCACACGTCGACCAATCCAGGTTGGCGACATCATCCAGACACCGTAGCACGAGTCCTAGTCAGACTTCATGCCCGTTCCGGCGAGTGGCGCTGAGCCGCAGGCATGGCTAGCGCTTGACCTGGTCCCTGGGCTAGGTGGCGAAGGCATACGCAAGTTACTCGCGCGATTCGGCGCACCCTCCGAGATACTCCGCCAGCCGACGACATTGCTGAGCGAAATTGTGTCAACTTCGGTCGCTCGCGCCATTGCTGCGGCCCCGGTGCCTGAAAAGCTCGAAGCTTGTCTAAAATGGCTCGAAGCAGATAGTAACCACCTGCTAACATTGGCGGATGACGATTACCCAAAGCAACTGTTTGAAATCGCCGATCCACCACCCTTGCTGTATCTGAAAGGTCGCAGGGACCTGCTGCGCCAGCCTGGATTTGCGGTCGTGGGTAGTCGCAATGCCACGCCGTCCGGTTTGCAAAATGCAGAAGCCTTTGCGCGCAGTCTTTCCGAGGCAGGGTTCACGATCATCTCGGGCATGGCGCTGGGTATAGACGCCGCAGCGCATAGAGGTGGCCTTGCCGCCAAAGGGGCGTCCATCGCTGTCGTCGGTACCGGACTTGATCTGGTCTACCCGGCGAGAAACAAGGCGCTGGCACACGACCTAGCCGAAAACGGCCTGATCGTGTCTGAATTTGCACTGGGCACGCCCGCACTTGCGCAGAATTTTCCTCGTCGCAATCGTATTATTAGTGGCCTCTCACGGGGCGTGCTTATTGTCGAAGCGGCACTCGCGTCTGGCTCACTGATCACCGCGCGCCAAGCAGGCGAACAGGGTCGCGAAGTGTTTGCCATTCCAGGCTCGATTCACTCACCATTTTCGAAGGGCTGTCACCAACTCATCAAGCAGGGTGCCAAATTGGTGGAAGATGCCAACGATATTCTGCTTGAGTTGCATTGGGGGTCCGTGGCGCCGGCGAACGCCGCCCGATCAGACGGCGAGGAAATTGAAAGCGATCCGCTCCTCAGCGCGATGGGCTATGACCCAGTTTCAGTAGATGTATTGCTTGAACGCGTCAAACTGCCCGCCGATCAGCTCATCTCGCGGTTGACCGAGTTGGAGCTCGAAGGCGTCATCGCGACTATGCCCGGCGGAAAGTATCAGCGGTTGCGTTAAACGCGCCGCAAAAAATAACCTGTGGGCTTGATTTCACAGGGAATTTCCAGATAGTTTTGACTTTGCGCTTGCGATAAGGGTAGAACCCTGCTTATCATTTGTCCCCTTTTGCTGGTTTTTCCGCTAGCAACCCCATCTGTAATCACACCTGAAAAGCACTGAAATTCATGGGCAAGTCCCTCATCATCGCCGAAAAACCCTCCGTCGCAAACGACATCGCCAAGGCATTGGGCGGTTTCACGAAACAAAAAGATTTCTTTGAAAGCGATGAGTTTGTCTTGTCCTCCGCAGTGGGGCATCTGGTCGAAATCGGCATGCCAGAAGAAGAGGAAGTCAAGCGCGGTAAATGGACTTTTGCGCACCTGCCGGCGATACCCTCATACTTTCAGCTCAAGCCGATCGAAAAGACCGAAGACCGCCTCAAGGGTCTGCTAAGACTATTGAAACGCAAAGATGTAGATGGCCTGATCAATGCCTGCGACGCCGGGCGTGAGGGCGAGCTGATCTTTCGCTATATCGTCCAGTTTGCCAAGGCAAAACAGCCAATCAAGCGCCTGTGGTTGCAGTCGATGACTCCCGCTTCAATCCGCGATGGTTTTAAGACACTACTGCCAGACGAAGCCAAGCTGGGTCTGGCCGATGCCGCCGTGTGCCGCAGTGAATCCGACTGGCTGGTCGGCATAAATGGCACTCGCGCCATGACAGCGTTCAACTCCAAGTCAGGCGGCTTTCAGCTCACCACCGTGGGCCGCGTACAGACGCCGACGCTCGCCATCATGGTTGAGCGCGAAGAACGCATCAAGGCGTTTCGCCCGCGCGACTACTGGGAAGTTCACGGTAGTTTCTCGGCCGCCGGCGGCGACTATCCGGGCCGCTGGTTCGATGAAAAATTCAAGAAATCCGAAGACGACGAACACTTGCGCGCCGAGCGACTTTGGGATGAAAAGAAAGCCCGCGCCATCGTCACCAAGTGTTTGGGCAAAATTGGTGTTGTCGAGGAAGAGTCCAAGCCGACGACGCAGGCCTCACCACTGCTGTTTGACTTAACCTCGCTACAGCGCGAAGCCAATTCCCGCTTTGGCTTTTCCGCCAAAACCACGCTCGGCCTGGCACAAGCGCTGTATGAAAAGCATAAAGTGCTCACCTACCCGCGTACCGATGCAAGGGCATTGCCTGAAGATTACATTGAGACCGTCAAGGAGACGTTGCAGGTGTTGAAAGAGGGCGAATACAACGTATTTGCCAAAAAAGTCCTCGATAGTGGCTGGGTAAAACCTAACAAACGCATCTTCGACAACAGCAAGATCTCGGACCACTTCGCGATTATCCCCACCACACAAGCGCCGAAATCGTTGAATGAAATTGAAGCAAAGCTTTACGATTTCGTCGTGAAACGTTTTCTCGCCGTTTTCTTTCCATCGGCCGAGTTCCAACAAACCACCCGCATAACCCGCATTGAATCAGAAGCCTTCAAGTCCGAAGGCAAAGTCATGGTCAATGCTGGCTGGCTCGCGGTTTATGGTCGCGAAGTTGATGATGAAACTGCCGCAACCACGCTGGCACCGGTTAAGTCGGGCGAGAAAGTGAAAGCCGAAACGGTTGAAGTCAAGGCCAATACGACCAAGCCGCCAGCGCGCTATAGTGAGGCCACATTATTGTCGGCCATGGAGGGTGCGGGCAAGGCGATCGACGATGAAGAGTTGCGTGCCGCGATGAAGGAAAAGGGCTTGGGTACACCAGCCACCCGAGCCGCCATCATCGAGGGCTTGCTCTATGAAAAATACCTGCACCGCGAAGGCCGCGAGCTGATTCCCACTGCTAAAGCCGCGTCGCTG
>JBDTPE010000456.1:0-3055 GCA_039932875.1 Betaproteobacteria bacterium
ATGAATGCCCGCTACAGGGCTTCGCTTCCGGCAGCGAGATTTATACGCGTATTGATAGCGGCTCACGGCGGCGCGACAACAAATAAAATTCTCATCGTGTGGTGCTTTCAGAGCTGCTTTTTCATCTCGTTAGGATGTTGGTGCCCGATTTCCGGCGCTGCTTTGCGGTGTTCATTGCTATAGTCGGCATCAAACGAGAGGAACTCACATGTCAACTCAGCTGGAACGTGCCGAAACTTTTAAACGCCTCCACATCAATGGCGATCCCATCACACTTTTCAACGTGTGGGATGCCGGCACCGCGCGCGTGGTCGCCGACGCCGGCGCAAAAGCGCTCGCCACCGGGAGTTGGTCGGTGGCTGCAGCACATGGTTGCAGCGACGGGCAGGCGCTGTCCCTGCCGCTGGCAATCGAGAATCTCGCCCGCATTGTGGCGAACGTGTCGCTTCCTGTGACAATCGACCTTGAAGCCGGATACGGAGACGCGCCAGAAATTGTTGCCGCTACTGTCGCGCTCGCGCTCGCGGCCGGTGCGATCGGCTTTAATCTGGAGGATCAAATCATCGGTGGCGAAGGCCTCTATTCGCTGGGCGAGCAGTCACTGCGCATTGCGGCTGCGCGGGAAGCCGCAGATCGCGTCGGTATACCGGCGTTCATCAATGCCAGGACAGATATCTTTTTGCAGGCCGGTGCTGAGCAGCACGATGATCGGCTCGGCAATGCGGCGCTGCATCGCGCACTTGCCTACGCGGAAGCGGGCGCGAGCGGTTTTTTTGTACCCGGGCTTACCGATGAAAGATTGATCGGAGCCTTGTGCAAAGCATGTCCGCTGCCGGTCAACATCATGGTGATGTCGACAACGCCGCCTGCAAAGCGGATGGCCGAGCTCGGCGTGGCGCGCATCAGTCACGGGCCGGGGCCGTATCGGCAGATGATGCAAGCGCTCGCCGATGCCGCACGACTCGTTTACGCGAATTAGCCAGTCGGCTCTCTACGTGCGGGAAGATTTTCCTGCTATTCAATAAAAGTTACAGGGCACACGCAAGCATGCGCATACGCGATCGCAACTGGATGCAAATCGAGGAATACCTCAAGCATGACGATAGAGCCGTGCTACCACTGGGTTGCACCGAGCAACACGCTTACCTGAGCCTTTCGGTTGATTCGATTTTGTCCGAACATGTTGGGCTCGCTGCGGCGGAACCGCTGGGCATTCCAGTCTTCCCCGTCGTGCCGTACGGGCCGACTGCTTCATTCATGGCATATCCCGGCACAGTGTCGTTGCAACTCGACACCTATCTCGCACTGGTGCGTGATGTACTCGAAAGCATGGTGACGCACGGCTTCAAGCGAATCCTCATCGTAAATGGGCACGGGGGCAATCAGCCGGCCGCCGCAGTCGCCGCGCACATGTCGCAGGAAAATGCGGACGTTGAGGTGAAATTTCATAGCTGGTGGCGGGCGCCGAAAACATGGGCGAAGGTGCAGGAGATCGATCCGATTGCATCGCATGCTTCGTGGATGGAGAATTTTCCAATCACGCGTCTGGATGGCGTAGCGCAGCCATCACATCAGCAACCGATGGCCGACACCTCGAAACTTTCGTCGCTAACGCCACGGCAGGCGCGCGAACTTCTCGGTGATGGAAATTTCGGCGGCGATTATCAGAAACCTGACGCGGACATGGATGCGCTGTGGCGTGTGGCGGTGGAAGAAACACGCGATTTGTTGCTTGGCCCATGGAAAAGCGGAATTTCCAGCACTCGCAACAGATAGGTGTATGAAAATACAGCAATTTGTTGTGATCTGAGTGCCAATACTTACGAAGTTACATTAGGTTTGCAGCTTATGTGATTAATTATCAACGGAGTTTTCCACAGGCAAAATCTTTCTAGAAATACGCGCTAAGTGCCTGACAAATAACGAAAAAACCTCTAAAGCCCGCTTGACTGCGGGTTTTTATTTGCCTATAGTGTCCACAAGTGGTGAAAAGTGGGATTTTCTGGAGAAACCGGAAAATTCCGCATTTTGCTTCCAAAAATAAATAGAGAGGTCCATCGAGCGTGTTTCAGGGTGCATCAGAGCTGAACTTGGATGTGAAGGGTCGCATGGCGGTGCCGGTCAAGCATCGCGAGCCGCTTTCGCAGCCCAGCGCCGGCAAGTTGGTCGTGACTGCGCACCGCGAAGGCTGCTTGCTGATGTATCCGCTTGCCCACTGGGAACCGATCCGCGATCAGGTCATGAAATTTCCGTCGCTTGATCCAGCGGCAGCGGTGTGGAAACGATTGCTGATCGGCTTCGCAGAGGATCACGTACTCGACGGCAATGGCCGTGTGCTGCTGTCACCCGAGTTGCGCAAATTTGCTGGCATCGACCGACTGGTGATGTTTGTGGGTCAAGGCAAGTATTTCGAAATCTGGAATTCAGCGGCATGGGATGCACAGATGAAATCGCTTGCCTCCGGCGCAGCGGGCTTGCCTCCCGGCACCGAGAATTTTTCTCTCTAGCCGGTGCATGAATGATCTGCCAATCTTGCCTGCAGACTCGACACCGGCACATATCACCGTGCTGCTGCGCGAAGCCGTTGAGGCGCTGGCGATCAAACCAGATGGCGTGTACATCGACGGCACATTTGGCCGCGGCGGTCATGCGCGCGCCATCCTTGAACAACTGGGGCCGAATGGAAGGCTGATCGCAATCGATCGTGACCCGCGCGCCATTGAAGCGGGTGAGTTGCTGGCGGCGCAGGACAAGCGGTTTTCATTGCACCACGCCGCGATGAGCGGATTGAACGATGTGTTGAAACAGGCATTGCGTAGCAAAGCAGATAGCAAAGAGCAGACAGTGGATGGGATGCTGGCGGATTTAGGGGTTTCTTCTCCGCAGTTAGATGTAGAGGAACGCGGCTTTAGTTTTCGTTTCAATGGTTCGCTCGACATGCGTATGGATACATCGCGTGGCGACACCGTTGAACAGTGGCTGAACCGCGCCGATGAAAAAGAAATAGGGGAGGTCATCTGGCGCTATGGTGAAGAACGGTTTGCTAGGCAGATTG
>JBDTPE010000457.1:0-3033 GCA_039932875.1 Betaproteobacteria bacterium
TTCTTGGGGAGCAAGGACAGAAATTCGCGACGCAAATTGGGGTCCTTGAGGAAGGAGCCACGCATGACGCTATTGGTCATACGTGAATCCGCATCTTTCACGCCGCGCCAATGCATGCAGAAGTGGTCGGCCTCAATCACAATCGCCAATCCATCCGGCTTGACTTTGTCCTGCAAAATATTGGCGAGGTGGGAGACGGCTTCCTCCTGAATCTGTGGCCGACTCATCACCCAGTCACAGATACGCGCGTATTTGGAGAGACCGATAAGATTCGAATGACCGTTCGGCATAATACCTATCCACACCTTGCCGATAATTGGGCAGAGATGATGTGAACAGGCGCTTCGAACGGCGATAGGTCCGACGATCAGCAATTCGTTGAGCTGCTCGACATTTGGAAACTCTGTCACCGCGGGCATCGCCTGATAGCGGCCTTTGAATATTTCGGTGAGATACATTCTGGCAACGCGGCGCGCTGTTTGCTGCGTGTTGTGGTCTGTCTCGGTGTTGATTACGAGGCTTCGGAGTACGTCGGCGAGCTTTTCTTCAACCTCGTCTTCCAGCGCCTGGATTTCTCCGTCTTTCAAAAATGCTGAAATATTGTCGTTTGCGTTGTAGCGGAGATTGGCACGTTCTAAACGTGACCGTATGCGCTGTGAAACCGGCAAGGAAAGATCTTCCTCACCGTCACATTCATTGCTATCCGTCCTGAATAGCGGCGTGGGCTTGGTCTGAGACATGGGGGAAAATCCTTAGCGGGATTGCTTGGCTATACTCAGTGACAGCCAAAAGCCATAAAACAGTTTAATCGGTCGCCGGTGAATGCGCTACAAATGCAATGGGGCTACGCATGGTGCGCAGCCCCATTGCAGATTGCATTTCGAATTACCGAAGCGCGTCGTAATCGCTCAATGCTGCTTTCATTTTCTGCATTGCCTTTGCCTCGATCTGGCGAATTCTCTCTGCGGAAACGCCAAATTCGCCGGCCAGCTCGTGAAGCGTTTTTTCACGGCCTTCCCCTTCTTGCACCAACCAGCGCGATTTGATAATTTCACGACTGCGTTCATCCAGACTCGCCAAAGCGTTCGTCAGGCCATCAGACGCCGCATGTTCTTTTTGCAGGCTGGCCAGACGCTCTGCGGGCTCCATCGTCGCATCCTGCAGGTACGCAATCGGGCTTACCCAACCGCTGTCTTCGTCATCGTTACCGGGCTCGAGCGATATTTCTTGACCGGTCAGGCGTTTTTCCATCTCGGTAACGTCAGTCTCCTTGACGTTCAACTGGCGCGCAACCTCTTTCACCTCGGTTGGAGAGAGTGTGCCGAAATTAGGCTTCATGCTACGCAAATTGAAGAATAACTTGCGTTGTGCCTTGGTTGTCGCGACTTTGACGATGCGCCAGTTTTTTAGTATGTATTCGTGAATTTCCGCCTTGATCCAGTGGACGGCGAACGAAACCAGTCTCACTCCGCGATCCGGGTCGAAACGTTTTACCGCCTTCATCAGGCCAATATTGCCCTCTTGGATCAGATCCGCGTGTGGCAAACCGTAGCCAGTGTACTTTCGGGCGATAGCGACCACTAACCGGAGATGCGACATCACCATCTCGGAAGCAGCCGACAAGTCACCCGTCGCTTTTAAGGCAACACCCAACTCGTGTTCACGTTCCGGCGTCAGCATCGGCACGCGATTGACGGCAGAAATATAGTTCTCGATGCTCGCAACTGACAGCGCGGGCAAATTCATCGTAGCAGTAGTCATGTGACCTCCACCAATCCCGAAGATACGGGTTAAGTTAATTTTAGCACTCCTAAGCTCAGAGTGCTAATTCCCTGAATAGTTCCACGGCGCACCGCGGTCAAACGCATTCAAAATTCAATGAATTTAGTTAACTTATTGATTTGTTGCATAAATTATGGCCCAAAATGGACAAGCTATTTTTTCGTCTACGCTGTTGTCAGGCTTGTGACACCAACGGTCATAATCGAAAGCAGCAGTTCACGCACAATCGTCAAGTCTTCGAATTTCAGCCATGTCGCAAGCTGAACCTACCTACCACCTAATCACGAGTAACGCGCCACAAATACAGCCAAACTGACAGAAAGGCGCCGAACCAGCCTAGTAGTGCCGACAAGGCAATCACGGCCAGTGACAGCTCCAAAGTTGGCACAGTCAGCGAGAAATTGGTGCCATAGGACGCTGTCAGCGCCTGCACTTCGGCGCCCGCCCACCAGACAAACACGAGTACCGCAAGCACCGCAACGATTCCCGCCAGAAGCCCCTGTAGCGCACCGAAATAGAGGAAAGGCCGACGAATGAAGTGACGTGTGGCACCGATCAGTTGACTCACTTCGATTTCGTCCTTTTGCGTGAGTATCTGCAGTCGGATAGTGTTTCCGGTCACGAAAACGACTGCAGTGGCGAGAAGCAGCCCAAGAAGCAGCACCAATCGCTCGGCAAATGTCCCAAATCGCCGCAGCTTTTGCGCCCATTCAAAGTCCATCGTTATATTTTCCACTTTTGGCAGCAGCGCAATGCTCGCTTTCAATGATTCCAGATTTGCCGCGTCGCTAACCGAAGGTCTAACGGAAAAAGCATGGGGCAGGGGGTTCGCCTCAAGGCTGGCCACCAAATCTGCAAGATTAGCCAGTCGCTTCATTTCGGCAAGCGCGGTATCGCGCGAAATAAACGTCACACGGTCGACGTTGTTCATCGCTCTTAATCTCTTTTCCACCTCGCGCGTTTCCTGCTCGCTGGCATTCAATGCAAGATAGACATTAACGTTTGGCTCGGTGTTGACGCGGCTTGCTGCGGCGCTCACGTTGGCGAACATCACATACAAACCATATGGCAGCGTAATCGCCATGCCGATCACAAATACAGACAGGAGCGTCACCATCGGCTGTGAAAGCAGGCGTTTGATGGCGCGTTCGCAAGCGTGAACGTGAGTGGTGAGCCATGCTCTCATTCGGCCAATCTTCCCTGCACAAGTGAAATTCGCCGACAGTTCAGCTTTGCGAGTCCGACTTCGTC
>JBDTPE010000458.1:0-3030 GCA_039932875.1 Betaproteobacteria bacterium
GAAGCCAAGAATCACGCCCAGCAGGCGCTGGCGCATGAGCTGGTCTTTGCTGCCTTCACGGGAACGTTCGTCGATTGCCAGTCAACGTTGCTGCGCACTGCCGCATCCTATTCGGCAGCACGCGACGCGGGCAAGAATAAAGTGATGGAAACGGGCACCGCACTCGCTAAGGCGATGGACGAAACTTTGACTGTGGCGGCTGAAGCGAGAAAGCTGTTAGGCGAGCGATACGTCAAAGGATGGGAGCACATCGGCCCCGATATCGAGGGACAGTTGCGCGCCCTTTTCTACTCGGACTTTCTACGCGACACCAAAGCAGAGCAATTGATGCACTACCCGCGCTATCTGAAAGGAATCGTGCTGCGAATCAACAAGGCGAGACAAGGTGCAATGGAGCGCGATCTGGAGCAATATCAGTCATTGCGACCGCTTTGGCAAAACGCCCTTGCTGTCGCCGATTCGCTGGACCCCAAAGACATTGAATACCGCTGGATGGTGGAGGAGCTGCGCGTGAGCCTGTTTGCGCAGGAGCTGCGGACACCGATGCCGGTGAGCGTGAAGCGCGTGGGCAAGGCCTGGGAAGAACTGGACAAAAGACAATGAACGCTGAAAAAATTCACCGTGTGGCTACCCGCATGGCGCACATTGCGCCGTTCGAAGTCATGGAAATACAAACTGCCGCGCGCGAATTGGAGCGGCAGGGCAGAGATGTGATCCACATGGAAATCGGCGAGCCCGATTTCACCACGCCGCAGCCGATCGTCGATGCCGCAATCGCTGCGTTGAACGAGAAGCCTATGTTCTACACCTCGGCACTTGGCATCCAGCCGCTGCGCGAAGCGATCGCGCACTTCTATTGGAACAAATACCACGTTCGCGTTTCACCCGATCGCATCATCGTTACTGCGGGCTCCAGTGCTGCGCTACTCATGACGATGGGGGTGTTGCTGAATGCCGGTGATGAAGTACTGCTCGCTGACCCCGGCTACCCTTGCAACCGGCATTTCATTCGCGCGATGGAGGGTGTGCCCAAAACGATTCCGGTTGGTCCGGAGACCGACTATCAGCTGGCCGCTCGCCATATCGCGGCGCACTGGAATGAACGCAGTGTGGCCGCATTGGTGGCGACACCATCCAACCCTACCGGCACCGTCATCGCGCCGGACGAATTGCGGCGCATTCACGCCGAAGTCACCTCGCGCGGTGGCGCGTTGATCGTCGATGAAATTTATCAGGGGCTCACTTACGGTATCGCGCCGTCGACCGCACTATCGATCGCCGACGACATGTTTGTCATCAACAGTTTCTCGAAGTATTTTCAGATGACCGGTTGGCGCCTGGGCTGGCTGGTGGTCCCGCAGGCGTATGTGCGCGAGGTGGAAAAGCTTGCGCAGAATTTATTCATTTCCCCGTCGACGCCGGCACAATATGCAGCGCTCGCCGCCTTCGACGCCGAGACCATTAATATCGTCGAAGCGCGCCGCAGCGAATTTCAGTCACGCCGGGATTTCCTGATTCCGGCATTGCGCAGCATTGGCTTTGGCATTGCGGTGGAGCCGCAGGGTGCGTTTTACATCTATGCGCAGAGCGACAAGCTGGCGGAGGATAGTTTCGCCTTGTCGCGGCGCATTTTGCACGATGCGCATGTCGCGATTACGCCGGGCAAGGACTTCGGCACATACGCGCCGGAAAAGCATATTCGTATTGCCTATACGCAATCGATTTCGAGGTTGAATGAGGCGGTGGAGAGGATGCAGAAACATCTGGTCGGCCGACGGGAATAATCGGTTACGTTTTGCTACGACGTAGAGATGCGCGGCGCTTAGAATGATTTATCAGATGCTTACTAACTCCAATAATGGGGAATTCATGCCAACTCTCTTCAAGAAAATAGGGCTGTTGCTGACCATGATTTTGGCCACGCAAATCTGTCTGGCGCAGGAACGCGCCATCGACGAAAAAATAACCGTCAAAGCAAGTATCGACGACGTCTGGAAGGCTTGGACCACCAGCGACGGAATCAAGACCTTCTTTGCCCCGGATGCCAAGGTGGAACTGCGCATTGATGGTCCGTTTGAGGTCTACATGAACCCATTCGCCGAGCGAGGCATGAAGGGCGCAGACGATATGCGCATCATCGGCTTTCAGGAAAAAAAGATGCTTACCTTCACGTGGAATGCGCCGCCCTCATTGCCCGAGGCGCGCAAGCAGCGCACCGTGGTGATTGTGCGTTTCATTTCACGCGGCGACCAGCTCACCGACGTCACACTGCATCATGTCGGCTGGGGTGACGGCGGCGAATGGGACAAGGCCTACGATTATTTCTGCAAGGCGTGGCCCAACGTGATGAAGAATCTCAAGAAGCGCTTTGAAGACGGGCCGGTCGACTGGAAATCGTGGTTGGAGAAATTAAAGGCGCCACCGAAGAAATAGCGCGATCACCTACGTGTTTACGCTTTGAGCCGCCAGACTCTCAGTACTTCGTATTCCGGACCGCTGGCCCCTGAGCGCGCCGATACCAGACAGAATTGATCGACCGGCCACCGCACCGGTGCGATCGCGCGGTCTGGAAACGGCGTTTGAATATCGCGTACCACGGTGATGTGCGGTCGAAAAGTGCGCGTATCGTGCCCAAGCTTGGCGGCGGTCAGCAAGGACTGCAGATTTTTTTGCAACTCATATAAATGCCACGGCGTCTCCTTGGCACCCAACCATGCGACGCGCGCCTTGGCGAAACAGCCGGCCATGTTGACTGCGTAGTTGAACGGTGACGCTTCGAGGCGGCTGCCGATTTTTTCGATCACCGGCATCAGCGCTACATCAACGTCGCCAAGAAACGCGAGTGTCATGTGCAGAGTGACCGGAAACACCGCGCGGCCATTGCCTTCGCGTGCCAGTTGCAGCCGGTAGCGCGAAAGTTGCAGACGTATGCCGTCGTCGGGCCAGAGGGCAAAATAGAGGCGTGCGTTCATAGAGACGCAATCCTAACATTTGATAAGGTTCGCAGCATCGACACCTTGCAACAAAAAA
>JBDTPE010000459.1:0-3023 GCA_039932875.1 Betaproteobacteria bacterium
AGCTCGTGTCCATCGAGATCAACGGACAGAATCTCACCGACCGCCGGTATGAGTTATCTCGTGGCTACAACACGCCAAATCGATCCGTGTTTCTGAATCTGAAGCTGGTTGGGTTTTAGCGTTCATATTGAACGCCGCACCCGTGGAAACAAACACAAGCACTGGTGCGGCGTTCGGAGCACTTGGCCGACTATCGGCGAGTGGTTACGATGGATTTGCCGCTGATTGATATTTCAATCGGCGGCTACGATCTCGGGTGGCAAGTGGAAAACATGAAGCTTCAGCACGTCGGCGGGTAGCTCGACAAGACTGTTAGGTTTCGGCAGCGAGCGCATTCGCCATTCGACTCTCGGCCACGATGAACGGTGACGTCAAGGCACCGGCTTCCAGTGATACCAAAAACGAGGCCAGATCGCGCTCTGCCTCGGCCATCATCTCCATAAAAAAATCTGTCAGCTGTGGATCGAACTGAATGCCGCGCATGCTGCGTATATAGGCCATCGCTTCCGCGTGAAGCCACGCCGCCTTGTATGGACGGACATGGGTCAAGGCGTCGTACACGTCGGCAAGCGCCGTGATACGAGCGTTGACAGGAATGGCCTTGCCCGCCAGCCCAAACGGATAGCCACTGCCGTCCCAGAATTCATGGTGATGGCGCGCAATGACTTCAGCCATTTGCAAATTGCCGTCGTTGCCTTGGGCGAGTAGATCTGCCCCAATTGTCGTGTGGGTCCGCATGAGTTGCGTTTCAGCGGCGTCGAGACGGGTTGGCTTTAGCAGGATGGCGTCTGGAATGGCAAATTTACCGATGTCGTGCAACCGCGCCGCCAGATCCATGCTGTTGACATCGGCTTCTGGCAGGCCTACGCGACGTGCCAGCAGCATTGACAATCGCCCGACACGAAAGCAGTGTTTGCCCGTGGCATCGTCGCGCAACTCGGCGGTAACCGCGAGTCGCTCCAGTAAGCCCATGGTCGGCACGTGGTCCTTCGACGCAACGGCATGCTCGGCTACGGGCCTGGTGTCAAGCGCGGCCGGGTCGGATAAGGTGGCCCACAGTGCGCGTGCGCGTTCGGCAGACAGTTGTACCAGCGCTTCATGCGCATGGTCGCCGTCCCCCATGGCCGTAAACATTGCCGCCATCACCGAATAGGTTTCGATCACATAGACTTGCGCCGGTGCCTGGTCAGGCGCAAGAAGTGCGTTCAACGCAGCACGTTCCGGCGCGCCGTTTTTTGCTCTTATTGCGGACATCGCCTCCAGCGTTTCGATCAACCAGCGTGGACGTCGTCCGAGGTTGGCTAGTGCTGCAGCATTGGCCAGATGTGTCTTGGCGGCGTCCAGGTCGCCACGCAGTATTTCCAGCGCGGCAGAGTTGCAGTAAGCGGTGCAGACCATGGCATCGCGGAAACGGGCTGGACTAGCCTTGGCGTATTTCAATGCCTGCTGACAAGCGTGTACAGCCTGCTGAAATCCCGCGTCTTCCAGATGCCAGCCCAACTGGCTGCGTAATGCCCAGATATTGCCCGCCAAGCGCGGCTCATCCAGATCGTGAATCAAGTCCAACGCATGCGCCAGTCGCTCATCGGCCTGTTGCGCCAATCCCGCCGCCTGCAGTGCCATGCCGTAATTGGTCCAGGCGCGCGCTTCATCCACGCGCCGCCCGGCGACACGCGCGATCTCCATCGCCTCTGCGGTGTGGTCGAGTGCGGCACCGATATCAGAGACCAGAAGTTCGAATTCACCACGCCGCAACAGCACACCAACCCGGGTCGCATCAGAAAGGCCGTCTGTAAGTGCATGTGCGTTCGCCAGCATCAAGTTGGCCTGCGCGAGTTCGCCTTGCCGGTAATAGTGTTGACTCAGGAGCATCAGACCGTGTGCCGCGTCTTCGCGCTCGGCATGGGACGCATCAGCAGGCACGCCAAGCAGGCTGGACGTCAGGGCAGCCGCCAACGCCTCGCTTGCAGCCGTCGGCGGTGCATCCAGTGATGCTTCGAGCTGTTCAATTTGGCCGCTTGTCACGATCTACCCTTATCGCAATTACAACAGTGAGCTCAAGCATTGGCGCGGCTGGACTTGGCCGCGGCATGTTGCCGCCATGTCCCGATTCTCGACTAGGTATGCGACGCGACTTTTGTACGCCTTGAATCAGTAGCCGCGTGTCGGACGTTGCGCAGGAATTTCCACTGGCGCCGCATTCTTTGTGCCGTCGCCCGCATCTTTTGGCGTCACGATCTTAACCGCCTGCTCCGAATATGCGTTGTAGTCTTTTACGGCCGCATCAGCCGCAGCCGCAGCGGCCGCCGCAGCTGCAGAGGCTTTGAGCGCAGCGGCTTTCAGGCTTTCGGCTTCTTGCTGCTTGGTCGCAGCGACCAGCTTTTCGCTTTCTGCAAAGGCCTGTACGCAATTTCTGAAAGTTTCCAGTACACGGACGAAGGCATTGGATTCGGCCACTGATAGTTTTTTGGAAGCGTCCGGCAACGGTGGTTTCGTACAACCGTGCGTCGCCAGCGGCGCCTGAGCCAGTGCGCCAGTAGATAGCGCAGCCAAAACGAGTCCAATGGAAATGAATTTCATCGTGTTTACCTTATTCAATAAATGGGAATTGAAAGCAGCGCAAAAAAACTAGCTAACAGCTTTCCTGGTTGCTGCAGACATGGCGGTTCTTGCCAGCCAGTCGCGGACTGATTTTGTGATGCCTTCGCGATTCAGACCGCAGTCTGCCAGCAGGGTGGCCGGATCGCCATGCTCAACGAACGCGTCGGGCAAGCCAAGGTGCAAAATGGGAATATTCAAATCCTGCATCGCCAGCGATTCAGCGACGGCGCTTCCCGCGCCGCCCATCACTACGTTCTCTTCAACGGTCACCAGATAATCATGCGTGGTGGCGAGCCTGAAAATGAGCTCGTGATCAATTGGCTTGACGAAGCGCATATTTGCCACCGATGCATTTAAATCGTCGCCTGCATCGGTTGCGGGTTTGACCATTGAACCGAACGCCAATATTGCCACACGCCGAG
>JBDTPE010000460.1:0-3019 GCA_039932875.1 Betaproteobacteria bacterium
GCCGAATTGCAACGTGAATTGTTTCAGGACGATTTGCGGCATGTAAACACCAATTCTGATTCGGAAGTGCTGCTCAATGTGCTGGCACACGAACTGGCCCAAGCCGCCAAAGGGCATCGACTCGATCCGGACGCGATCTTTACGGCGGTTGCTGGCGTGCATCGGCGCGCGCGCGGTGCTTACGCCATCGTGGCGATGATTGCAGGCTACGGTCTGCTGGCATTTCGCGATCCCCACGGCATCCGGCCACTGATCATCGGTAAGCACGAAGGCGAAAACGGCGTCGAATTCATGGTCGCCTCGGAAAGCGTAGCGATAGATACGCTGGACTTCGAGATCATGCGCGATGTTGCACCAGGCGAAGCGATCTTGATCGATACATCAGGCAATTTCTTCAGCCGGCAATGCGCTGAGAACACCAGCCTGAATCCATGTATTTTCGAATACGTTTATCTGGCCCGTCCTGACTCGGTCATGGATGGCATTTCCGTCTACGAAACGCGGGCTCGTATGGGCCGCTCTCTCGCCGAAAAAATCAAACGCGAACACCCGAACCTGGAAATCGACGTCGTGATTCCTATCCCTGACTCCAGTCGCCCTTCGGCAGTGGAAGTGGCACAGGTACTAGGCGTGAAATATCGCGAAGGATTTATCAAGAATCGCTACATCGGCCGCACCTTTATCATGCCGGGGCAGGAGCAGCGCAAAAAATCGGTACGGCAAAAACTGAATGCGATGGCGATCGAATTCAAGGATAAAAACGTCTTACTCGTGGATGATTCGATCGTGCGTGGCACGACCTCGCGGGAAATCGTGCAGATGGCTCGCGACTGTGGCGCGAAAAAGGTGTACTTCGCATCCGCGGCGCCGCCGGTGCGGTTTGCAAATGTGTATGGCATCGATATGCCGTCGCGCTCGGAATTGGTTGCCGCCAACCGCGATGCCGACGAAATTGCAGCGGCTATTGGTGCGGACAAGATTTTTTATCAGGAACTTGCAGATTTGATCGAGGATGTGCGCGCTTGCAATCCAAGCATCAAGAATTTTGACGCTTCCTGCTTTGACGGAAATTACATCACTGGCGGTGTAACGGCTGAATATCTTGCCGGACTGGAAGCCAATCGCTCGGAGCTGGCCAAGGGCGACATCGCGGGTGGCGGCGATGTCGGTGCCGACGGGCGTGGACGGCAGTCCAGTCAGCTCGACCTCGGCTTTTCGACGGTTAATTGATGGCACAGGAATCTGACAAGCCGGGCTTTGATACCCTCGCGGTACGGGCAGGCC
The DNA here is from genome assembly GCA_039932875.1 of Betaproteobacteria bacterium. GTDB lineage: Bacteria > Pseudomonadota > Gammaproteobacteria > Burkholderiales > Usitatibacteraceae > UKL13-2. The sequence goes on from JBDTPE010000460.1 coordinate 1,285, forward strand.
AGTTGCGTAGCGATTTTCAGGAACATTCTGAAACGCTGTTCCTGACGTCCAGCTTCGTTTATAAAAATGCCGCGGAAGCAGCACGCAAGTTTGCCAATGAAGAGCCGGGTTACCTCTACTCGCGGTTTACCAACCCGACGGTAACGATGTTCCAGGATCGCTTGGCGGCGCTGGAAGGTGCTGAGGCGTGCGTGGCCACTGCAACCGGTATGGCGGCAATTGCCAGCACGGTTATGGGCATTCTTAAGTTCGGCGACCACATCATTTCTTCGCGCAGCGTATTTGGCACCGTGGTGCCGTTGTTCGACCAAATATGCAAAAAATTTGGCGTCGAGACGACATGGGTGTCCGCATCTAATGTTGATGAATGGCGAAACGCGGTTCGGCCAAATACGCGGCTGCTGTTCTGTGAAACACCATCAAACCCGCTCGCGGAGATTTGCGATATCGCGGCCATTGCCGAGATCGCCCATGCTGCTGGTGCAGTGTTCGCGGTCGACAATTGCTTGCTAACGCCTGCGCTGCAACGTCCGCTGGAGCAGGGTGCGGATCTGGTGATTCATTCGGCCACCAAATATCTCGATGGCCAAGGCCGGGTGCTTGCCGGTGCGGTATGCGGGTCAAAGAAGCTGATTGAACCCATATACGGATTTGTTCGCACTGCCGGCCCAGCGATATCGCCTTTCAACGCGTGGATCTGCCTGAAAGGCATGGAAACATTGCGCATCCGGATGGAGGCGCAGTCGGCATCGGCATTGAAACTTGCGCAGTGGCTGGTCAGTCAATCGGCGGTATCAAAAGTACATTACGCCGGGCTGCCGTCGCATCCACAATTTGCGCTGGCGCAGCGGCAGGCGGTCGCGCAGGGCGCAGTTGTGTCGTTTGAGGTCAACGGCGGTCGTGAGGCAGCCTGGCGAGTCGTCGACGCTACAAAAATGATTTCGATTACCGCGAATCTGGGTGATACGAAAACGACGATCACGCATCCCGCTACCACCACCCACGCGCGCATCAGCCAGACTGAACGCGATGCGGCGGGGATTTCACACGGCTTGTTGCGTGTGGCGGTTGGGCTGGAGAATATTGAAGATATCTGCGCAGACTTGAAGCGTGGTCTGGGCGACTCGTAAACAGGTTTTCAGTTAGCTACTGATGACATGTGTGCGCCACTCGCCGTCGCAGTAGGCAAGGTAGCCGCCCACCTCGTGCCAATCCTGCAATACCCGGCGCACATACACTTGACCATCTACGCGATGCTCATGCGTCGCCGGGCGGTGGGTGTGGCCATGGACCAAAACGGGACATTTGAAGCGGCTGAAAGCTTCGGCAACGGCATCGTCATTCACGTCCATGATCGCGTCCGCCTTCATGGATTTTTCGATGTCGCTTTGTGAGCGCAGCGAGTGTGCGAGCGCGACACGCTCAGAAATCGGCTTGGCGAGAATGGTTTGCTGCCATGCGGGGCTGCGTACTTGTGTGCGGAACGATTGATAGGCAACATCGTCTGTGCACAACGTATCGCCATGCATCAGCAGCACAGCCGCACCACCTATTGCGATGAGCGTTGGATCGGGTAGGATTTCAAGTACGGCTTCTTTGGCGAAGCGCTCGCCAATCAGGAAATCCCGGTTGCCGTGCATGAAGAAGCACCTGGTGCCTTTACCGGCAAGAGCAGTGAGCTTTGTCGCGACTTGGCGGGCCAGTGGATCGACGTCGAGTTGTTCGTCGCCTATCC
>JBDTPE010000461.1:0-3015 GCA_039932875.1 Betaproteobacteria bacterium
CAAACATGAGGCTGTAAGGACGTTTCTTCAGTCGGACTTGAACGTTGCGCACCTGATTGATGACATCGCGTCATTTCTGATTCGCTGGCTGCCTGCATACATGCGCGACAATCGCGCTGCGCTGACGATTGCGATCGGTTGCACCGGTGGACAGCACAGGTCGGTTTACGTCGTCGAAGAACTTGCGCACCGCTTCGGATCGGACCAGCAGGTGCTTGTACGTCATCGGGACCTCACTTGATCCGACCGTCCAACGATTGGTTTTGACCTGGATTTAATGAAGTCGCTTATTTCCACCATACCCGACTCGATTCGCAGCATTTTTAAGCTGCATCCGGAGACAATGGCCGACCTGCCAATTTTCCCATTGGGATCGGTACTGTTTCCCGGCGGTACGATGACGCTCAAAATTTTTGAGCAGCGCTATCTTGAAATGGCAAAAACCTGCCTGAAAAACAGATCGCCGTTTGGCATTTCATTGATTCGTGACGGCGAAGAGGTTGGATCGCCGGCCGTTCCAGAGCCAGTTGGCACGCTCGCCTTTATCGCAGATTGGGATATGCCGGATCTTGGCATCCTGCAGGTTCGAGTTATCGGCGCGGCCCGATTTCGCATCATTGAGCAGTCCGTCTCCAGGAACGGACTTATCGTTGGCAACGTCTCGATGCTGCCGGACGACTCCCATTACGACTGCGCCGAGCACATAGAGTGTGCAAGTTTCCTGGCAAAAATTTATGCCAAGGTCGCCTCAACAGAAATGGCACAGTCGGGATTCGAAGATGCGGCGTGGGTGGGCTATCGCTTGACCGAATTTCTGCCCTTCAACAATGCGGTAAAGCAAAAAATGCTTGAACTCACCGATGCAAGAATCCGGCTCGAAATATTATATAAATTCCTGACAGATCAACGCTTGATTGCTTGAGCCAACTTCGCACTTTCGAGAATGCGCTTTACGGGGGCTGGAATTGCGGCCTCTGTGGCCGCTTCCAAGTCCAGCCAGATCGACGCCGGTTCCATTGCGCGTACGGGTTTTCGTCCGAGCGTGATCTCGATGGGGTATATCGTCAGCGAGAAATGGGTGAAGCCGTGCTCGACCGTCGGCATCTCGTTTGCTGCAATGGCGGACAAACCAAGGCGAAAACTCACGGCAGCGAGAACGTCGGTCTCCATTCCCAACTCTGGAAAACTCCACAGCCCACCCCAAATGCCTGCAGGCGGGCGTCTTTCCAGCAACACGTCGCCGTTGCAGACGATCATCAGCATTCTGGTTTGCCGGCGCGGAATTTCCCGCTTCTGGCCTCTCGTCGGCAGTTCATCCACTCGTTGTTCGGCCAACGCGCGGCAACTCTTCGCCACGGGGCAGAGCAGACAAGTTGGCTTGATGCGCTTACATACGGTCGCGCCAAGGTCCATCAAACCCTGCGTATACGCCTCAATGTCGGTGCACGGTAACTGTGCTTCGGCAGTGCGCCACAATAGTTCCTCTACTGGTTTTGTCTTCACGTCGCCATCAATACAAAAATGGCGTGCAAATACACGCTTTACATTGCCGTCGAGAATCGCACACCGCCGGCCAAATGCGAACGCGCTAATCGCCGCTGCGGTCGAACGACCGATCCCCGACAAGGCGTGAATTGCAGCAAAGTCTTTTGGGAAATCGCCACCATGCTGAGACATGATTTGTTGCGCCCCTCGGTGGAGATTCCTCGCGCGGGCGTAGTAGCCCAACCCCGCCCAAAACGGCATCACATCATCCAGCGAAGCATTCGCCAGGGTCGCCACGTCGGGAAATCGTGACAGAAAGCGTTCGTAGTAGGGGATGACCGCCGACACCTGAGTCTGCTGCAACATGACTTCTGACAGCCAGATCCGATAGGGGTCGCGCGTGTTTTGCCAGGGTAAATCGTGTCGCCCGTTACGCTTCTGCCAGGCAACTATTTTTCTTGCGAGCGCGCTCATGGGTGTGAACTTGATGACCGGGCACGATGGTAGCACGCACTGTTTTGTGTGATGTGCTGTTGGCTATTTATCACATCATAGGTATCATCTATTGTCTTAATGTAATCAATCAATTGGATCAATTGCCTTGAACCTCGTATGCTTGTCCGCTGCATTAAGCAGACAATCGATTGATTATTGAACAGGAGATTCAACATGAAACTCAAAGGCACGAAAACCCACGACAATCTGAAAGCCGCATTCGCGGGTGAAAGCCAGGCCAACCGCCGCTATTTGTACTTCGCAAACAAAGCTGATGTCGAAGGCAATACCGAAGTAGCTGCACTGTTCCGCGCCACCGCTGAAGGTGAGACCGGCCACGCGCATGGCCACCTTGACTATCTGGCGAACGTCGGCGATCCAGCGACGGATCTGCCGATCGGCAGCTCGGAAAACAATTTGAAAGCTGCTGTTGCCGGTGAAACCCACGAGTACACCGATATGTATCCCGGCATGGCCAAGTCCGCCCGCGACGAAGGCTTTGAAGAAATTGGCGACTGGTTTGAAACATTGGCGAAGGCCGAGCGTTCACACGCGAACAAGTTCCAGAAGGCGTTGGACGCGTTGGTCGCCGCTTAATCATACGAAGCGAGTCAGCAATATCAATCGGGTGCGGTCGTTAGCCTAGCCGTACTCGATTAACCCTATACAAATTTCGATTGAAAATCATGGTCACGCCAGAAGGCAATCTCCAAGCACCCACGCGGCATCCAATTGATTGGTTGAACCCCGATTTCTATTCGGTCGAATCTGCGCTCAAAGAAATGGAGCGCGTCTTTGACATCTGTCACGGTTGCCGTCGATGCGTTTCGTTGTGCGATACTTTCCCCAAGTTGTTTGACCTCATCGACGAAAGCCCGACGCTGGAAATGGACGGCGTACCCAAGGAGAAGTACTGGCAGGTCGTTGACCAGTGCTATCTATGCGACGTTTGTTATATGACCAAATGCCCTTATGTGCCGCCGCATCCGTGGAATGTGGACTTTCCGCATTTGATGTTGCGCGCCAAGGCGATCC
>JBDTPE010000462.1:0-3013 GCA_039932875.1 Betaproteobacteria bacterium
CCGCCCGGCGGCAGCACTGACGCTATTGGCCGACAACTTGCACAGGAACTCACCAAGTCATTGGGCCAGCCGGTGATCATCGAGAACAAGGGCGGGGCAAACGGTAATATCGGTGCAGACTTCGTCGCCAAGGCCGCACCGGACGGCTACACCCTGCTAGTGTCCGGTGTGGGTTCCAATTCCATCAACTATTCGCTCTACCGCAGCATGCCTTTCGCCGACAAGGATTTCGCGCACGTTTCACTGCTTGCCACCGGACCCAATGTGCTGGTGGTGAATCCCGATTTCCCGGCCAAAACATTTTCCGAATTCATCGCGATTACCAAATCCAATCCGGGGAAATACGCGCACGCCAGCTCCGGTAGCGGGTCGTCGGGACATCTGGCGATGAAGATGCTGGAGCTTGCTTCCGGGATCAGCCTCGTGCATGTGCCCTACAAGGGCGGTGGCCCTGCCATTACTGACACCATCGCCGGGCAGGTGCCCATCCTCTTCATCAATCAGGACAACGCGCTGCCGCAGGTGCAAGGCGGCAAGTTGCGTGCGCTCGCCGTTGCCAGTCTGGAGCGCAATCCTGCATATCCGACCGTGCCAACTATTGCCGAATCAGGATTTCCCGGTTTCTCCGCAGTCTCTTGGTTCGGCCTCACGGCGCCGGCCGGAACGCCAAAAGAAGTCATTCAGAAACTCAACGACGCAACCGCCAAGGCGATGAACCTGCCCGAAATAAAGCAGCGCTTGCAGTCGCAGGGCTTCGTGGTGGTGGCAGGATCACAACAGCAATTCACTGACTTCGTGCATGCCGAAATCACGAAGTGGTCGAAGGCCGCGAAAGCCTCCGGCGCGCAAATCGATTAACGACAAACGGAAACAGAATGCCTGCCTATCAAAGCCCGCCCAATTCCTTTCGCCGCGACCTGCTGGCCAACAAACAGCTCATCGGTTGCTGGTGTTCGCTAGCCAATCCCATCACGGCGGAAGTGCTAGGCATCGCCGGATTTGATTGGCTGCTGCTAGACGCTGAGCATTCGCCCAACGATGTCACCACGCTGATCCCGCAGTTGATGGCGCTGAAAGACAGCGCCAGCGCACCGGTGGTACGGCCCCCGTGCAACGAGCCGGTAATCATCAAACGCCTGCTCGACGCCGGTTTTCACAATTTCCTGATCCCGTATGTTGAGTCTGCCGAACAGGCCCGCAATGCGGTTGCTGCCACACGCTATCCGCCAGCAGGTGTACGTGGCATCTCGGTCTCACAGCGCAACAATCGCTACGGCACCGTGCCCGATTATTTCGCGACCATCAACGACCACATCGCGCTGATGGTGCAGATCGAGAGCCGTGCGGGTGTCGATGCAGTTGATGCGATCGCGCAGGTCGACGGTGTCGATGGCATTTTTGTCGGGCCTGGCGATTTGTCCGCTGCGCTTGGGCACTTGGGTAATCCCGGCCATCCTGAAGTACAAGCTGTGATCAAGCATTTGCTTGATCGCGCGCGCGCAAATGGCAAACCCAGTGGCATCCTTGCACCGGCGGAGGCTGATGCAAGGCGCTACATTGACTGGGGTTGTACCTTCGTTGCTGTCGGCAGCGATCTGGGTGTGTTTCGCGGTGCCACGCAGGCGCTGCGCGACAAGTTCAAGAGCTAATTGCGCAGTCATTCGTGCGCCATTCACGCGACGAAGAATTGGGTTCCCCGAAAGAGCAACTAGAGTTCAGTATCGCGACTACTTCGCCGACTTCAGGATGACAAATGAAACCTCGCATATTGCAAAAGGGTGCTTACATGCCCGCCCTCGAAAAGGCGTTGGTCGCTGAATTCGATGTCCATCAGCTGTGGAAAGAAGCCGACCAGACCGCGTATCTTGCGGACCATGGCGCTGAATTTGTCGGGCTCGCGACCTCCGCGCGATGGGGCGCCGATGCGGCGTTGATGAAGGCGCTGCCAAAGCTGAAAGTCATTTCGAGTTTTGGCGTGGGCTATGACACGATCGACATTGCCGCTGCGTCACAACGTGGCATCGTCGTCGGCAATACGCCCGACGTGCTCACCGACTGTGTGGCAGATACCGCCTTTGGTTTGTTACTCGATGTGGGACGTGGCATGTCGGCCTCAGAGCGATTCGTGCGTCGTGGCGACTGGCTGCGCGGTGCCTTTGCGTTGCAGACGCGGGTGAGCGGCAAACGCCTCGGTATTCTTGGTTTAGGACGCATTGGCCGGGCGATTGCGAAGCGCGCAAGCGGATTTGATATGGACATTCGTTATCACAATCGCCGTCGCGTCGACGATGTGGCATTTGGTTACGAGTCCTCACTTGAGGAACTGGCGCGCTGGGCAGATTTCCTCGTCGTCGCCAGTGCCGGCGGCCCCGAAACGCGACACCTGGTTTCGGCCAATGTATTAACGGCACTTGGTCCGGAAGGTTTTCTGATCAATATCTCGCGCGGCTCGGTGATCGACGAATCTGCGTTGGTGAACGCGCTGGTGAACAAGAAAATTGCTGGCGCGGGACTGGATGTTTTTGAGAATGAGCCGCACGTACCCGAGGCGTTGATGATGCTGGACAACGTGGTGCTGCTCCCTCACATCGGCAGTGGCACCCACGAAACCAGACAGGCGATGGCAGATTTGACGATGGCCAATCTGCGCAACTATTTTTCCGAGGGACGGTTGTTGACGCCAGTGAGTTAAAGCCTCTCCAAAATAGCGGACTCTCAATACGCCGTCGTCACAGCCTTGGAATGACGACCTGTGTGACTTGCGCCATGCACGACGACGAAACGCAATGACTAGCGCGCTCTTCAAGCACAAAAGGCGCCAGGAGCCGCGCCAAATCTAGTGTTTCGCCAATGCGATTGACATCGATGCTTCCATTACCGCACCGGGCGCAAGCACGACTGCGCCGGTGTCGGCGACACCATTGGCTGCCAATGCAAATGCATTGTTGATATTGGTGACCGGTTCCAGCGCAATGAAATTCCTACCGTCATTGGGTGCGAAACAAACCAGATA
>JBDTPE010000463.1:0-3000 GCA_039932875.1 Betaproteobacteria bacterium
GCGATCGCTTCGAATTGGCCAAGGCCGGGTATGCCGGCTTCGGCAATGGTCGGTACCGCGGCCAGTGGCGCAAACCGCGCCAGACTGGTCACGGCCAGTGGCCTCAATTTTCCTGATGCGACCAGCGCCATCAGATTGGACGGCGCAGCAAAAATTACCTGCACATCGCCTGCAGCCACCGCGAGCGCCGCAGGTGGCCCGCCGTTGAAGGGCACATGCAGCAAGTCAACCCCTGCCTGAATCTTCAACAACTCCATGCACAGATGAGAAACCGAGCCGTTGCCGACGCTGGCATAAGTGAGTTGACCAGGCTGTGATTTCGCCAGCACAACCAGCTCCTTGGTGGATTTGACGGGAACGCTCGCGGACACGGCGAGCAGATTTGGCTGCGAGCCGGTGAGGATGATCGGCGAGAAATCGCGCTGCGGGTCATAGCCGAGTTTTGCGTACAACGACGGTGCGTTGGCGAGCGGACCATTGAAGCCGAGAAAGAGCGTGTATCCGTCGGCAGGCGACTTTGCGACTTCGGCAGCCGCAAGTGTTCCGCCTGCGCCAGGTTTGTTATCGACAACGATGGCTTGCGCCAGCGACTTACGTAGTCCTTCCGCCAGCAATCGGGCGACGATATCCACCGAGCTGCCAGCGGGCGCCGCGACGACGATACGAATCGATTTGTCAGGCCACGTTGCGCGTGCGGGCAACGCAATGCCCGCAGAAAGCAGCACGAAAAACAGCAGGAAACCATGGAATCTCTTCATTCATCACCTATTTGCACGCTATCCCCCGATTTTACGGTTACCTCGCTTGACGCGGTTTTCGACACACGCCGATAATTAGGGAACGAACCTGAGGATTGAATGAAAACTCCTGACCAAATCGGTAAGTATCGCGTCATACGTGAACTCGGCAAGGGTGCCACCGGGGCGGTCTACCTCGCTGAGGATACATTCAAGCATCGCAGCGTCGCCATCAAGCTGATGTTCCCGGAGGTGTTGAAAGACGCCGAGGACGGCGAGTTGTACCGCCGCATGTTCCTCAACGAAGCCTCGCTGGCGGGCAAGCTTTTGCATCCGCACATTGTCTCTATCTTTGATGCCGTCGTCGACGAGGAGATGAGTTACATCGTGATGGAGTACGTCGAGGGCGGCACTCTCGAAAAATTTTGCATGCCGGATAACCTGCTGGGTGTACCGGAGGTCGCCGAGATCATTTTCAAATGCGTGCGCGCGTTGGCCTTCGCCAATACCGAGGGTCTGATCCATCGCGACGTCAAGCCGGGCAATATCCTCCACAAATCAGGAACCGATATCAAGCTGGCCGACTTTGGTGCCGCACTCAATGTCGTGTCCAACAAAACGCAGGTCGCTGCTGTCGGCTCGCCGCTATACATGGCACCGGAAATCATCACCGGCGCCAAAGCGACATTGCAGTCGGATATCTATGCGGTAGGGATGGTGATGTACATGATGCTGGCCGGGCGCACACCGTTTGAGGCGTCCAATCAGGCGAGCCTGGCGTATCAGATCGTCAACCATGAGCCATTGCCACCTTCTTCGTTTCGTGAAGGCATCCCTGCCGCCGTGGAAGATATCGTCAAACTTGCGATCGCCAAGGATCTCAAGAAGCGCTACCAGACTTACGAAGAATTCGGTCGCGACTTGGCCGCCATCTGGGAAAGCGAGAATTCGCCACAACAGACCAAGGGCACAGTTTCCGACACTGAGCAGTTCAGTCTGTTGAAGACGCTGGCGTTCTTTCGTAATTTCCCCGAGAACGAGTTGTGGGAAATCTTGAAGATAAGCAAATGGCGTTCGTTTCCACCTGAAACCGTACTGATCAAAGAGGGTGACGTAGGCGACTCCTTCTTTATCCTAATTACCGGCAACGTCAAAGTGACGCGTGGAAAACGATTGCTGAACGTGCTCGGTGTAGGCGACTGTTTTGGTGAAATGTCCTATCTGTCCAAGCGCGACGCGCCGCGTTCGGCCACGGTGACTGCCGGCAGCGATTGCATCGTCATGAAAGTGCGCGCGCAGGACGTTGAAAGCGCGACCACCGACTGCCGCCGCTTGTTTGATCGCAAATTTCTGGAAACCCTGGTGGATCGTTTGGAGACGGCCAATCAACAGCTGGCAATGACGTAGCTTTCAATCGTAAAAGTCACAGAAAATAGGCGATGACAAACACGCCAACCATGGTGATGGAGAGCGAGAGTTTGGCCAAAGCCCCGAACAGCATTCCCAGCCACGTCGCCAAGCCCACCCTGGCTGCCTGATCGAGGCGCTCGCGAGCGACCAATTCGCCGAGCACCGCACCGATAAACGGGAACACCAGGATGCCAATCAGGCCGAAGAATAGCCCGACGACGCTGCCGATGGCCGCACCCACCAGTGCCAGCCCGGATGCGCCAGCGCGCTTTGCCCCCAACAAAGACGCGACAATATCCACCGCGATGGCCAGTGCCGTGAGCACTGCGAGTATCGTCAGTGTCGGCCAGCCGATGCGCTGAAAATCCCCGATCCACGCCGCCACCAGCAGCCCCATGAACACCAGCGGCACGCCGGGCAACACCGGCAAAATGGTGCCGGCGATACCGACCAATACCAATATGGCGGCCAACAGCCAAAGCAAGATCGCCTCGTTTCCGGTCATCAACGGCCTCTCATCAAGTTGTGCATTTCATTGCTACGCTTGCGATTCATGCGGTTTCAGTAAAAACCCCTACTGAAACGCGGCGAACTAACGCTGGCGGACTTCGCCTATCATAGTTCGAGAAACCCGCTCATTTGAGAAACGGATTCATCGCAACATCATGGCAGCAATCGCCGAGCTTCCCAAAAATCTTCGTACTGCGCTAATCGAAAGACTGCGCGCGATCCTGCCTGCGCATGCGCTATTGACCGAGGCGGAGGCGATGAAACCCTACGAATGCGATGGGCTCTCGGCATATCGGCAATTGCCCCTGCTGGTGGTGTTGCCGCAATCGGTTGAAGAAGTGCA
>JBDTPE010000464.1:0-2972 GCA_039932875.1 Betaproteobacteria bacterium
CTGTCCCACGTCTGGCGCGGTGTACAGGCCGAGCTTGCGCTTCCCGCTCCGGCCGGTAGACCTGCGAGCCATTCTTGATCCTGCCGACCTGCTGCGCAATCTTCGCGCGCGCCGACAACAGCTTCACCAGCCGGATGTCAAGCGCGTCGATCTTGCGACGGATGTCGGTGAGCGTATCAGCCATGTCTCGGTCTTGGTATGGTGTGAACGAGTGAACGTGTGAACGGGTGAACGAGTTGAAGAAGGTAGAGATTTCCGATTTTTCTCTTATGCAAAATAAATTGCCCGTATAAAAATTTGATCGACGCCACCGGGATGCGCCGCGTGTCTAACCGTCCACTCGTTCCCTCGTTCACCTGTTCACTGCCCTTGCAACGGTAGGTAACGCACCGATCGCACACCTTCGATTGCCGCCAGCCGGTTGACCAGTGCCGGCGGAATTGCGCTGTCCACATCCACCAGCGTGTAAGCCATCTCGCCACGCGATTTATTGAGCATGTTGTGGATATTCAGCCCGGCATCCGCCATCGCGGTGGAAATCTGTCCCACCATATTCGGCACATTGGCATTCACTATGCACAGACGGTACAGCGATTCGCGTTCCATCACCACATCCGGCAGGTTCACCGCGTTGCGAATGTTGCCGTCCTCCAGAAAGTCACGCACCTGATCCGCCACCATGAGGGCACAGTTGTCTTCGGCTTCCTCGGTGGAAGCGCCCAGGTGGGGCGTGGCGATCACACGCGGCACGCCTTGCAGCACCTCTGCCGGAAAATCGCAGATGTAGCCGCGCAAATGATCCGCACGCAAGGCGTCGACCACCGCTTTGTCGTCCACGATGCCGTCACGTGCGAAGTTGAGCAGAATCGCGCCCTTTTTCATCAGTGCCAGACGCGCGGCATTGATCAGATTGCGCGTGGCATCGAGTAACGGAACGTGCAAGGTCACGTAGTCGCTCGCTTTCAGAACCTCTTCAATGCTGTTGGCTTTTTTTACCAGTGATGATAGTCCCCACGCAGCATCCACCGTGATATGCGGGTCAAAGCCGACGACATTCATGCCAAGTTTGATCGCGGCATCGGCCACCAGACTGCCGATCTTGCCCAAGCCGACCACGCCCAGCGTGCGGCCCGGAAGCTCGGTGCCGGAAAAGGCCTTTTTGCCGTCTTCAACCTGTTTATGAAGCGCCTTGTCGTCGCCATTCAATCCCGCAACAAACGTCAGCGCCGGTGCGATATTGCGCGAGGCGATCAGCAGCGCGGCGATGACCAGTTCTTTTACCGCATTCGCGTTCGCGCCCGGCGCATTAAACACCGGCATGCCGCGTTTGCTCATCTTTTCAACAGGGATATTGTTCACACCCGCCCCCGCACGTCCTATTGCCTTGACGCTGGCAGGTATGTCCATTTCGTGCATGTTTTGCGAGCGCACAAGAATCGCGTCAGGGTCGCCGATTGTGGGCACGACCTTGTATTGCGCGGCAGGAAAACGTTCCAGCCCGATATTGGAAATAGCATTAATAGTCAATATGTTAGGCACTTTATCTGCTATCCTTGTTTCTGTTCAAAATCACGCATGAATGCCACCAGCGCCTGCACCCCTGCGATGGGCATGGCGTTGTAGATCGACGCGCGCATGCCGCCCACTGAACGGTGGCCCTTGAGTTCAATCAGCCCAGCGGTTTTGGCTTGCTTGAGGAAGGCATCGTCCAACGCATCGTTGCGCAGGCGGAACGGAATATTCATGCGCGAACGGTCGTCCTTATTCACCGGCGACTGGTAAAACTCCGACTGGTCCAGATAATCGTAAACCAGTTTTGATTTCGCAATATTCGCCTGCTCCATCGCAGACAGCCCGCCCTGCTTTTTCAGCCACGCAAACACCAGACCCGCAATGTAGACTGCATAGGTCGGCGGCGTATTAATCATCGAATCCGCTTCAGCCTGAATTTTATAGTTAAACACCTCCGGCGTTGTCGGCATGGCGTGACCGAGCAGATCGTCGCGCACGATTACGATGGTGAGTCCAGCGGGACCGATATTCTTCTGTGCGCCCGCGTAAATCAGGCCAAAGCGCGAGACCTCCAGCGGCCGCGACAAAATATGTGACGACGCATCCACCACCAGCGGCACATTACCGACGTCGGGTATCCACTGAAACTCCACGCCACCGATAGTTTCATTGGAGGTGTAATGCACGTACGCGGCGCCGGCGTCTAGCTGCCATTTCGATTGCGCTGGCGCATAGGTAAAATTCTGGTCTTCCGAACTCGCGGCAATGGCGACCTTGCAGAATTTTTTTGCCTCGGTGATGGCCTTTTTTGACCATTGCCCGGTGTAGACGTAATCCGCGCTCGTTCGGCCGTTCAGCAGATTCATTGGAATGAAGGCAAACTGCCCCGCCGCGCCACCCTGCATGAAAAGGACTTTGTAGTTTTCCGGTATGGCCAGCAGTTCGCGTAAATCGGCTTCGGCGCAGGCGTGTATATCGATGAACGCCTTGCTGCGGTGACTCATCTCCATCACCGATGTACCGGTAGCGCCGAAATCCAGCATCTCGTCGGCAGCCTGTCTGAGTACGGGCTCCGGCAACACTGCCGGGCCTGCACTGAAATTAAATACTCTCGCCATCGTAAATTACCTGACTATAGTTTATTGAAACAATGTTTCCTGATCGTCATCATCGGTCTCGACGATCTTCTCCAGCCCGGCGAGTTTTTCGTTCTCATCCAGGTTGATGAGCCGCACACCCTGCGTGGAACGCCCCTGCTCGCGCACTTCGGACACGCGTGTGCGTATCAGCACGCCGCCGGTGGTAATCAACATGATTTCGTCTTCCTTGCTCACCAGTTGCGCGGCCAGGAGCTTGCCGTTGCGGTCACTGCACTGGATGGCGATCATGCCCTGCGCGCCGCGACCATGGCGCGTGTATTCCGACACTGGCGTGCGCTTGCCATAGCCGTTTTCGGTGGC
>JBDTPE010000465.1:0-2970 GCA_039932875.1 Betaproteobacteria bacterium
GATGACCGTAGACATATCCGGCAATCTGGCTGGCGTGAGACTTCAGATTCGGCACCGCAAGGTAGGGCACCGTCCACTCTTCGTTCCAGGTGAAATTTTCCGGATCGTACAGAACAGCGGACGCACCACGTGAAATCGCATCGGCGATGAAATGGCGACCGTCGCGACTTGTGCCGCGATAGGCAAGAAAGCAGCCGCCGCTACGCGCTTCGCGGCTGTTGGCAGTGGCATCCACAAGAGGCACCGGCAGCGACGCCAACGCATTCGTCAACTCGGCAGGTTTGAATCCCGAAGGCAAGATATTTGCTGCGTGCATAGATGGCGCGTCTATCATCAGCCGCGCTCCTTCACGATGTTGCTCGCCGGCAATGGCGTGGCGTTGGCCTCACGCAACGACTCCGCGTCTGGCAGTACACCAGACATGCGCAACGCCTGCGACATGACGCGCGAAAATACCGGCGCCGAAACATCGCCGCCAAAATGTTTTCCGGCAGATGGGTCGTCAATACTCACCGCCACGATATAGCGAGGATTCGATGCCGGTCCGTAGCCAACGAACGACGAGACGTATTGATTTTCAGCGTACTTGCCATTGACAATTTTGTAAGCGGTACCGGTCTTTCCGCCAACCCGATAGCCCGCCACCTGACTTTTTGTTGCTGTGCCACCCTGTTCGGTGACCGTCTCCAACATCTGCGCCATGATTCTGGCGGTCTTTGTTGAAATGATTTGTTTGCCGATCACATCGCCATCGCGCTTTAGAAACGTAACGGGGAGCAGCACGCCGTCATTGGTGAAGATGGTGTAGGCGCGGGCCAGTTGCAATGCGCTGACAGACACCCCGTAGCCGTAACCCATGGTGGCCTGCTCGATCGGCTTCCAGGTTTTTACCGGGCGCAGGCGACCTGTCGCTTCACCCGGGAAGCCGGTCTTTGGCGCCGTGCCAAAGCCAAGATCGTTGTACAGATTCCACAATCGTTCTGACGGCAGCTGCAATGCGATCTTGGCGGTGCCGATGTTGCTGGAGGTCTGGATGATCTGCGCTACCGTCAATTGAGAAGAGCGATGCGGCAGGTCAGTGATGGTGTGTTTACCGATGGTGAGACCGGGGCCGGTCGTAATCACCGTATCCGGCTTGACAATGCCAGCTTCCAATGCTGCCGACACCGCGAACGGCTTGAAGGTTGAGCCCGGTTCAAACACATCGGTAATGCTGCGATTGCGCATTTGTTTCAGTTGCACGTGCTCGCGATTGTTGGGATTGAAATCGGGCTGATTGACCAGCGCCAGGATCTCGCCGGTCTTCGCATCGAGCATAACCAGTGCACCACCTTTGGCTTTGTTGGCTTCCACAGCCGCTTTCAATTCGCGGTGCGCCAGATACTGGAAGCGCTCATCGATGGAAAGCTTTACGGACTTGCCTTCGCGCGGCGCCTTGAGATCCTGGATGTCCTCGACAATACGGCCTTTGCGATCCTTGATGACGCGTTTTTGGCCGATGGCGCCGGCGAGCATGGCTTGCTGCGCGAGTTCGATACCTTCCTGGCCCTGATCGTCTTGGCCTGTAAAGCCGATAATGTGTGCCGTCACATCTCCGGACGGATAGTAGCGGCGGAACTCGCGCTGCTGGAAAACGCCGGGGATTTTCAGCGCCATCACGCGCACCGCTTGCTCGGGAGACAGCTGCCGCTTGAGCCAGACGAAGCCTTTGGTGTTGTCAGCAATGCGTTCAGCGAGCGCTTTGCGATCCATGCCCAGCGCAGTCGCCAGCTTCTCCACCTGCCCGGCATCCACTTCCAGATCAGTCGGGCTAGCCCAGATTGACTCCACCGGTGTTGAGATAGCCAGCATCTTGCCGTTTCGATCCATCACCGCACCGCGAGAAGCGGGCATGTCGACGACGCGCACGAAGCGCGCCTCACCTTTGGCCTGCAGGAAATGGTTATCAAGTGCCTGCAAATAGAATGCGCGGCCAAGAAGAACGGCAAAGCCGCCGAGACAAATCAGCAGCACCACGCGCGAGCGCCAGCTTTCCAGCTTCAGCAGTAAATTTGGTTCCAGTCGTTTGGAAGAGAAGCGCATGCTATTTTTTCGCTTCCTTTGACGGTGCGAGCACGCTGCGAGCATCATTTCTCACCCTCTCCTCGGGGAGAGGGCCGGGGTGAGGGGCGGCCTGGTCTGACCTTCCGTTCACCAGGCCGCTGGCAACTGGCGCAGTGCCTTCAAGTACCACCATCACCGTTTTTTTCGCATCCGGAATTGCCATGCCCAGCTCGTTGGCGGCTTTCTGCTCAATGCGCTTCCCTGCACCCTGGGTCTGCGCTTCGATCTGCAACTCACGCCATTCGCTGTCGAGCTTGCGCTCGGACTCCTGCTCCGCCTGCAGCTCGATGAAAAACTTGCGCGCGCGATGCTGCGACGTCACCACCGACAGCGCACAGCCGATCAGAATGAATAGGAGCAGTGTGTTCAATCTGGTCACAGTTTTTCTGCGATGCGCATGATGGCCGAGCGGGCACGCGGATTCGCGGCGATTTCAGCGTCGCTCGGTTTCACCGGTTTGCCGATGATGCGCAAGGTGGCATCGTTGACTTCATTGGCACGTATCGGCAATTTTGAGGGTAGGTGGTCCGCCTTCGCCGCGTTTTGCATGAAACGCTTGACGATCCGGTCTTCCAGCGAGTGAAACGCGATTACAACCAACCTGCCTCCAGTCCGCAGACCGTCCACCGCCTGCGGTAGTACTTGTTCTACTTCCTCAAGCTCTTGATTGATGAAAATCCGAAGAGCCTGAAACGTGCGGGTTGCGGGGTGCTGGCCCGGCTCGCGCGTCCGGACGGTTTTACCCACGAGCTCGGCAAGCTCGCGCGTCGTCCGAATACGTCCGATGACCCTTGCCGCAACAACCGCTCTTGCAATCTGCCTAGCAAACCGTTCTTCACCATAGCGCCAGATGACCTCCCCTATTTC
>JBDTPE010000466.1:0-2960 GCA_039932875.1 Betaproteobacteria bacterium
TGCAGCGTGACCTTTACGTCAACGACCGGGTAACCAGCGAGCACACCCGCGGGCAAAGTTTCGCGCAGGCCCTTTTCAACAGCAGGAATAAATTCGCGCGGCACCACCCCCCCCTTGATGGCATCGACGAACTCGAAACCCTTGCCAGGCTCTTGCGGCTCAACCTTCAGGACGACGTGACCGTATTGACCGCGTCCACCGGATTGCTTGACGAACTTGCCTTCAGCATTTTCAACCGTGCCACGAATCGTTTCGCGGTAGGCCACCTGCGGTTTGCCTACGGTTGCTTCGACGCCAAATTCGCGCTTCATGCGGTCGACAATAATTTCCAGGTGCAATTCGCCCATACCGGAGATGATGGTCTGGCCCGATTCTTCATCCGTACGCACGCGGAAAGACGGATCTTCCTGCGCCAGGCGGCTCAACGCCATGCCCATTTTTTCCTGGTCAACCTTGGTCTTCGGCTCGACGGCCTGCGAAATCACCGGCTCCGGGAACACCATGCGCTCAAGCGTCACGATTGCATCCGGATCGCACAGCGTTTCGCCCGTCGTCACATCTTTCATGCCGATACATGCTGCGATGTCGCCGGCGCGAATCTCTTCGATCTCGACACGGTTATTCGCGTGCATCTGCACGATACGGCCGATACGATCCTTCTTGCTGCGGATAGGATTGAAAACGGTATCGCCCTTGGACAACACACCCGAATACACACGCACAAACGTCAACTGACCGACGAAAGGATCCGTCATCAATTTGAACGCGAGCGCAGAAAATTTTTCGCTGTCATCTGCTTTGCGAACCGTGGGCTGCTCGTTCTCGTCCGTGCCCTTCACCGGCGGAATGTCCGTCGGCGCAGGCATGAAATCGATCACGGCGTCCAGCATGGCTTGTACGCCCTTGTTCTTGAACGCGGATCCGCACAGCATTGGAACGATTTCACCCTTGATGGTGCGCTCGCGAATACCGGCCTTGATTTCGTCTTCAGACAATGGATTGCCTTCGAGGTACTTGTTCATCAAGTCTTCGTTGGCTTCGGCGGCACTTTCCACCATCTTGTTGTGCCATTCCTTGCACAGCTCTTCCATCTCAGCCGGAATCGGGCCGTACGTGAACGTAACGCCCTTGTCTTCCTCGCTCCAGATGATGGCCTTCATCTTGATCAGGTCAACCAGGCCCTTGAAATTCTCTTCCGCGCCAATCGGCACTTGCAGCGGAATCGGGTTGGCTTTAAGACGCGCGCGCATCTGGTCGTGCACTTTGAAAAAGTTGGCGCCGGTACGGTCCATCTTATTCACGAATGCCAGACGCGGCACCTTGTACTTATTGGCCTGGCGCCAGACGGTTTCCGACTGGGGCTGCACGCCACCCACGGCACAATAAACCATGCACGCGCCGTCGAGCACCCGCATGGAGCGCTCAACTTCAATCGTGAAATCGACGTGGCCCGGGGTATCAATGATGTTGATGCGATGTTCTTGATAATTGCCGGCCATGCCCTTCCAGAAACAGGTCGTGGCAGCAGACGTAATCGTGATGCCGCGCTCTTGTTCCTGCTCCATCCAGTCCATGGTGGCCGCGCCATCATGGACTTCACCGATCTTGTGATTTACGCCGGTGTAAAACAGGATGCGTTCGGTGGTCGTCGTCTTTCCTGCGTCAATGTGCGCAGAAATACCGATGTTGCGATAGCGTTCGATTGGGGTCTTGCGAGCCACGATAGTACCCTTCAGTCAGGCCCCGCGTACCTCGTGGGCCTTGCGGAGCAAAATTGGGAAAACTAGAAGCGATAGTGAGCGAATGCTTTATTCGCTTCAGCCATGCGATGCACTTCTTCGCGCTTCTTGATGGCGGAACCGCGACCTTCAGCGGCATCCATCAATTCACCGGCGAGGCGGGCGCCCATGGATTTTTCACCACGCTTGCGCGCGGCTTCGCGGATCCAGCGCATCGAGAGCGCGGTCCGGCGGATGGGGCGAACTTCGACGGGCACCTGGTAATTGGCGCCACCGACGCGACGGGACTTCACTTCAACCATCGGCTTCACTGCATTGATGGCGGTGTTGAAAATCTCGACGGCGTCTTTGCCGGATTTCTTGGTGATCTGGTCAAGCGCGCGATAAATGATTCCTTCGGCAACCGACTTCTTGCCGGCTTTCATCAGGACATTAACGAACTTGGCGATTTCCGTGCTCTTGAACTTGGGATCAGGCAGGATTTCGCGCTTGGGGACTTCGCGACGACGTGGCATGGTTGTTTCCTATCAATTCATTAATAGTTGGCAGGCGCTTACTTTGTGTGCTATTTGGCAGCGCCAGCTTTGGGCATCTTGGCGCCATACTTGGAGCGCGACTGTTTGCGGTCTTTCACGCCAGCCGTATCCAGGGAGCCGCGAACGGTGTGATAGCGAACGCCCGGCAAGTCCTTAACGCGACCGCCGCGGATCAGCACCACCGAGTGTTCCTGCAGGTTGTGGCCTTCGCCACCGATGTAAGAAATGACTTCAAAGCCATTGGTCAAACGGACCTTGCACACCTTCCGCAGAGCCGAGTTCGGCTTCTTCGGGGTCGTGGTGTAAACACGGGTACACACACCGCGTTTTTGCGGGCAATTTTCCATTGCCGGCACTTTGCTTTTGACTTTGACTTTCGTACGCGGTTTGCGCAGAAGCTGATTAATTGTTGGCATCGCTAATATCCAGTTAGGTCCGGTCGGTTTTCAATGGCTCGGATTGTTTCCTGCTCGAAATCCAGTGCTGCGATTCCGGGTTCATTTACAGGTGTGTTGCAAAATTCGGCGCTACAAAAATATGAATTTATTCCCGGCGCCCGAAATAAACATAGGGGAATCAAGGAAAGCCTTCGATTATAGGAACAATCCCCACCTCTGTCAACCAAAGGCGGGGATTGGCCCGTGTTACAACTGCAGTTGCTTTAGGGCCGCGTTTACGCGCGACA
>JBDTPE010000467.1:0-2958 GCA_039932875.1 Betaproteobacteria bacterium
TGGTGTTCGACCGCTATCTGTCTCGCGGCGAGCAACGCGAGCGCTTCTCAAAAGCTATTTGAGGCCAACCAGCGGTGGATATTACTGTCACCGGTCTGACATTGCCATTGACGGCACTGGCGACTGGCTTCCTCGGCAGCGCTCATTGTCTCGGCATGTGTGGTGGCATTTCAGCCACAGTGGCGCTGGCGTCAGCGGCTGGTGAAAGCAGCAGGCTTGTGCCACGATCACCGCAGGTTGCCATCATCAATATAAGCGCACGTGGTAGCGAAGCGGCACGGACAAGCCTGTCGGCAGCAAATTCCAATGTGCTCGCATTCAATGCCGGCCGCATCGGCAGTTATGCAATCGCGGGCGGTCTCGCCGGGACGTTGGGCGGCGCACTTGCCGGATTTGGCCAAGGCTGGGTCATTAGCGACACTCTATCTGCGCGCACGGCGCTGTTCGTACTGGCTAATTTGATGGTGGTGTTTACCGGGTTGTACCTGATGGGATTTCCACAACTGCTGGCGCCGCTTGAACGCGCGGGCAGTCAACTGTGGCGCCGTATTTCCCCGTTGACACGTGGATTATTGCCGCTGCGCTCGCCCGGCCACGCGGCGATGTTTGGCATGCTCTGGGGTTGGATTCCCTGCGGCATGGTGTATGCAATGTTGTTGACCGCGATGAGTTCTGGTGGCACCGCCAGCGGCATGGCAACGATGCTGGCGTTTGGCGCAGGAACGCTGCCCGCGATGCTGCTATCAGGATGGGCCGCAGGGTCGCTGCAGCGCTGGACCCGGTTGCCGCGTGTTCGAGTCGCCGCGGGCCTAGTCATTGTCATGCTAGGTGTATTCGGTCTGGCACGCGTTAGCTCGCTGGAACAGCTTCAGGCGTTTGGCGCGTTTTGCAATGGCTTGCTGCAATCGAACGCGAGTGTGACGCCATGAATACCGTCGCGGGCCAATGTCGCGAGGCAATGCATTCAACCGCTTGTCAGCCAGTATCGTGCTTCCACTGCGGACTGCCGGTTCCCACAAATTCGAATTATCAAACGATGTTTGACGGTCGCATGCGCCCAATGTGCTGCATCGGCTGTGAAGCGGTCGCCAATACGATCATCGAAGCGGACCTGGTCGCGTTCTATCGCGAACGAACGGCGATGTCAGGTACCGCAGCCGCACCGGTTTCACTGGCCAGTGAGGCACTGTTCGGACTCGAACGTGTGCAAGCGAATTTCGTCACCAGCGACGGCAATTTACGCACCGCTGAGATCTATATCGGGGGCATCACCTGCAGTGCCTGCGTCTGGCTGGCCGAAGCTGCGCTGCAGCGCGTGCCAGGCATCAATAGCGCAGCGGTGAATCAAATCACACACCGTGCGTCGGTCTCCTGGGACGCAAAGCGCGCCGACCTGCCTGCGTTGCTGGCCGCGCTGCAACGCGTCGGCCTCAGTGCACAACCGGCCACGGCTGCCGCAGCAATAGGCGCGCGGCGCAAGCAACGGCGAAGTGCGCTGATTGAATTGGGTGTGGCGCTGCTATCGATGATGCAGGTGATGATGTTCACCGTACCGCTATACCTCTCGGCGACAGACGATGTCAGCCCCGAGGCGCGCCAGTTGATGGGGTGGGCGGCAATGGTGCTGACCCTGCCGACGATTCTTTTCTCGGCGCGCAGTTTTTTTCGCGGCGCGCTGCGCGATCTGCGTAATCTGACCGCGTTCAATGTGACTATGGACCTGCCTATCGCCCTGGCCATCGCTGCCGGCTTTGGCGCCAGCTGCGCTGCGCTGTTCAATGGTCGCGGGGAAACTTACTTCGACTCCATTTCCATGTTTGTTTTCCTGCTGTTACTGGCGCGCTATCTTGAAGCCTCAGCGCGCGAATCTTCGCTCACACTCATCGAGCGCCTTACCAACGCCGCACCCGCCGTGGCGTGGAGGATTGCCGCGTTTCCGGATGACCGCAGCGGCGCAGCCGTCGCGGTCGCCGACCTTGCGGTCGGTGACGTGATCCGGATTGCGACCGGTGAGATGGCCGCTGCCGACGGCGTGATTGTCGATGGAAAGAGCGCCTTTGACGAGTCGCTATTGACGGGTGAATCGCTACCGGTGCCACGAAATCTGCATGACGCACTCGTGGGTGGTTCGCTTAATCTCGATTCGCCGGTACTGATGCGCGTCACTCGGTGTGGCGCGCAAACCGTGGCGGCAAACCTGCGGCAAATGACCGAGCAGGCGCTGGCGGCGCGGCCGCGATTGGTACAACTGGCTGATCGCGTAGCGCGCTGGATTGCGCCGTTAACACTGCTGGCCTCGGTTTCTGCTGCGCTTATCTGGTTGGCCGTTGATCCCGGCATGAGTTTTCCGGTCGCGGTCGCCGTGCTCGCTGTGACCTGCCCGTGCGCGCTGGCGCTCGCCGCACCAGCAGCCCAAGCGCTTGCCACCTCACGACTCGCACGCGAGGGCTTGCTGATCACCCGTGCCGATACGCTGGAACGCATCGCATCGGCAAGCGACGTGGTTTTTGACAAGACCGGCACTATTACCACCGGTCAAATGTCGATAAACGTGCTTCTGCCTGATAGCCCGCTGGATATCACAAACGTGTTCTCGATTGCAGTCGCGCTTGAGAACGGCGCTTCTCATCCGATTGCCCTTGCCATTGCCAAGACCGCCCAACTGCACCGGGTGATAACCACACACGCTACGCCACCGACCGTGGAAAATTCCCGTGTTGTCGCCGGCGCTGGCGTCGAAGGTTATGTAGACGGCGTGCGCTATCGACTTGGAACGCTGCCATTCGTTGCCACTATTGCCGATGTATCAGGTGCACCGGAAGCGGCCTCGCTGTTTCTTGCTACTGACGATGCGTTGCTGGCGGCGTTTGAACTCGTGGACCCGCTCAAGGCTGATGCTGCGGCCACCGTCGCGACGCTGTCATCGGAAGGACTGCGGGCGCATCTGCTTTCCGGGGA
>JBDTPE010000468.1:0-2941 GCA_039932875.1 Betaproteobacteria bacterium
GGCCGCAATAACTGGCAGTTCTTCCAGCCAAGCTTGAACAAGAAAGCGTTTCAGTCACTCGCACTTGAGTCCGGTATTCGCAAGGCGATCAAGGAGCTTGAATTTACGCTGCACTATCAGCCGGAAGTGCGTACCCATACCGGCAAACCCACCGCCGTAGAGGCGCTCATACGCTGGAAACATCCGGAACTCGGCATGCTCGGACCCGACCAGTTCATCTCCGTCGCAGAACATCGCGGCCTGATCATGCCCATTGGACGATGGGTCATTAACGAAGCGATCCGACAAGCGCGTGAGTGGGCCGATCAGGGCGTGGTTATTCCGATTGCCATCAATCTTTCTGCGATACAGTTCAAGCAAAAAAATCTGGTTGAGGAAATTGCTGCGCGGCTAGATGAGCACGGTGTTTCCGGCGAAATGATCGAGCTTGAATTGACCGAAAGCCTGTTTCTCGAAGACGTCACCGCCATGACCAAAACGCTGGGCCGGCTCAAGGATCTCGGTGTGAGCCTGGCCGTGGACGATTTCGGCACTGGCTACTCCTCGCTGTCATATCTGAAACGTTATCCCATCGACAAGGTGAAAATTGACCGCTCGTTTGTGCGCGATATTCCGCGCCACGCAGACGATGTTGCCATCACGGTAGCCATCATCAATCTGGCGGCCAGTCTCAACCTGAGCGTTGTCGCCGAAGGTGTGGAGACGCAGGAACAGGCGCACTTTCTGGAAGAGCACCAGTGCGATTTTCTGCAGGGCTACCATATCTCACGCCCGCTGCCACCAGAAGATGCGTTGCAGTGGCTGAAACGCCTCCATACCTGACGGCGCGCCTGACGTACAATTGCAATTGCACAAGGTGCGACTGCAAATATTTCCATTCGTCATTTGCTGTCATTAAACGGGAAGCCTGTAAGCAAATATCAGGCACTGCCCCCGCAACGGTGATTGGTTTACCCGTCGTCGAAAAGCCACTGGAGGTGTACGCATTGCGTACGTTTCTGGGAAGGTGATGACGGGCGCAGTTGACTCTTCAACTGCACACCATCAGTCCGGATACCGGCCTTGGCACCAGACTGGCACTAATGTGCCGATTTGGTTGGTGTGCTCAGGTTGCTGTTGCAGCGCCTGGCATGAAGAATCACGCAGCTTGCGGGGACGCTCGCTGCATCCCATCCAGAAAAAACATGAGAATCAGAAAACTAAATCAACTAATACTTTCTACGCTCGTCATTTCGCCTGTCGCCATCGCGCAGGTTGCCACGCAAGTCGAACAACTCATCATCACCGCCTCGCGCACGCCGCAACCGCTCGCCAGCACACTGGCCGCCACCAGCGTCATTTCACGCGAGGAAATAGAAGCCGCCGGCCCAGTGACACTTGCCGAGCTATTGCAGCGCAAGGCCGGGCTGGAGATTCGCTCCACGGGTGGGGCTGGTCAGCCTAGCGGCGTGTTTATGCGCGGCGCCAGCAGCCAGCACACGCTGGTGCTGGTCGATGGCCTTAGACTGGGCTCGGCGACCTCTGGTTCGCCTGCGTTTGAAAACATTCCGCTCGATATGATCGAGCGTATCGAAGTTGTCAAGGGGCCGTTGTCGGGGCTGTACGGATCCGACGCCATCGGTGGCGTTATCCAGATTTTCACACGCAGTCTTGATCGTTCGCGGCTGCAGGCCAACGTTGGATTCGGCTCTGATTCGGCGTTCGCCGTCAACACCGGCTTTACGGCTGTTGAGAACAAGACCGCCGTCACGCTGAATGCGGGCTATCGCCAGGTGCGGCCGCGTTCGGCGACTAACAGCGATGCACCCAGCTACATATTCAATCCTGATCGGGACCCTTACAACAACACCAACGTCAGTTTGAATATTTCCCACACGCTGTGGCAGGGCGAAACGATTTCATTCAAAG
This sequence comes from Betaproteobacteria bacterium, assembly GCA_039932875.1. Lineage (GTDB taxonomy): Bacteria > Pseudomonadota > Gammaproteobacteria > Burkholderiales > Usitatibacteraceae > UKL13-2. The sequence continues at coordinate 1,909 of JBDTPE010000468.1, forward strand.
CCTGGCAATCACGTGGCGTCGTGCACTTTGACAACGGCCCAAGCGACGATGCGCGCAATCGCCAGGCACTGTCGGGCGTCGGCGTGCAATCCGAAAACCAGATCATGAACGGCTGGACCTCGCGGCTCAACATCGGTCGAACCACCGACGACAGCAAAATCGTTTCGTCATTTCCAGGTACCTTTAAGACCGAGCAGAATCAGGCGGTTTGGATTAATGAATTCAAGACGGCGCGTGGCAGCAGCACGGCGGGCGCGGAGTGGCGCGAGGAGCGCGTATCGTCGAGCACCGATTACGATCGCAAGAAGCGCACCACCAGTTCACTATTCGCAGGCTACCTCGAGCGCTTTGGGGACGCAGGCGAACAACAGTTGGACTATTCGCTGCGCCGCGATGAAGAGTCGCAATTCGGCAAGCGCAATACCGGCAGTGTCGCCTACGGCGTGCAGCTCCTACCGGCGCTGCTGGTGTATGCGCGTGTTGGCCGGGCCTTTCGTGCGCCGTCGTTTAATGACCTCTACTATCCCGGCTTTTCGAATCCGGCACTGAAGCCTGAACGCAGCGAACAGGCCGAGATCGGCATGCGTTGGACCAGCAAGACCATACGGGCATCGCTGGTGCGCTTCGATCATCGTATCGACGACTTGATCGCGCCGGACTTCATCAGCTTCATTCCCGTCAACATTCGCAGAGCCCGTATCAAAGGCTGGGAGCTGACTGGCGATACCTTGCTTGCAGGCTTCGCCGTAAAGGCTGCACTGACGTCGCAGCAGCCAATTGATGCAGACACGGGTCGACAACTGCGCTCGCGGGCAAAAATATTCGGCAGCCTGGCAGTTGAGCGCAACATCGGTCAATGGACCATTGGCGGCGATGTGGTGGCGAACGGCCGTCGTTACGATTCCGCGACCGAGGCGGTCAGTTCCCGCATGGGAGGCTACGCACTGCTAAATGCTCGGCTGGCGTATCGGGTCAACAAGCTCGTGTCCATCGAGATCAACGGACAGAATCTCACCGACCGCCGGTATGAGTT
>JBDTPE010000469.1:0-2938 GCA_039932875.1 Betaproteobacteria bacterium
CACATTGCAATGCACAAGTTGCCAGCGCGCGTGAAGACGGCACCAGCGTTTTGGCGGCCGATGAAAGCGAAAAAGGTGTCGCGGTGATGGGGGTGCTGCGGGTGACTCGGTTCGGTTGTGCCGCAACCAAACAGAAGGCGGTCAAATAGGGCGTACGAATGTGGCGCGAATAATCGAGATCCAATCTCTCGTGCCGCTTGCTGGCACCGCTTCATTCATCCAATTCTCCCCACTTGCCGGCTTCGGCGTTGGCTGGCAATTTGACCAACGCTTCATCGAACGAGACTGCTTCGCGCATTTCACCAGCGAGCATTGGCAGCAATGAGTCAGCGTACAACTCGTCAAACGCATCCTGGTGATAGTGAAGCGTCGCAAAGGCACCATGGCTACAGGCCGAGGAAGGCAAACACGTCGTCGATATGGTTGCTGAAGTTGCTGAGGGCGTGGTCGCTGCCTTCCAGCAACTTGACGTTGGCGCCAGGGTACCGACCGATCATCTCGCGCCAGTCCAGCACTTCGTCGCCCTGGGCAAACACTGCAAAGTAATTTTCCGGACGGGCGACGGGCCCGCACTCCAGCGCCCGCAGTTCGTCGACGAATCGGGGCTCGAAGTAGAAATGTTCGGCTGGGTCGTGCCAGGCGGTGTGCTCTCCCACCTGACCGGCTAGGTCGCGCGCCGGGTGAACAGCGGGATTAAGCAGCACCGCCCGGCAACCGGTGGCCTCGGCGACGCACGTGGCATAGAAACCGCCAAGGGACGAGCCGACGACCGCCATGGTATCGCGTGGCCAGCCAGCGATGCCGTCCATGACCAGGGACATGGCTGCATGGGGTGAGGGTGGCAACTGCGGGCACCACCAGATGACTTGCGGATGGTCCGCCGCGACCCGCGCGCGCATTTGTCGGGCTTTGGTCGAGAGCGGCGAGGAACGGAACCCGTGCAGGTAGAGCAAATGCGTGACTGATTCGGATGCGATCTGCATGGAACCTATGATTCCACTGGCATTAATTCAGGTATGACCGCCGCCGTCGACTGCGCTGCAGTTTCGACGAAAGCAATGCATGGCACTCCACTGCGGCTTGACCCTGTGTTGCCCAGACGCGCAATAACCTCATTTGATCTTGGCGGCTTCGGCTTCCATCTGCGTCACCAGCGCATCCATCTGATCGACCACCGCTTGCACTGTCTCGCGCTTGCTCAAGTCCACGCCCGCTTTCAACAACTGTTTCATTGGGCTATCGTTGCCACCGCTTTTCAGCAGCGTGAGATAGCGCTCGGTCGCCGCGGCGCGCGAAGCGGGCGCACCGCTGGTCATGTCCTTGAATATTTTTGCGGAAGACGCGAAGCAGGTGGCGTACTGGAAGACGTAGTAGGGCGAATTGAAAAAATGCGGGATCCGCGACCAGGTGTATTTGTACAACTCGTCAGTCGCGACCGCGTCGCCGTAATAGTCCTTCAGAAGTTTCTGGTAGATCCGGTTCAAAATTTCGGCGGTGATCGGCTGACCCTTCTCGACCAGTTTATGTGCCTGCAGTTCATAGTCCGCAAACATGACTTGTGTATAGAACGTGCCGACGATCGAGTCGACCGCGTGTTGCAACAACAGGAAACGCTCTTTAGGGTCGGTCGTCGTTTCCAGCAGCCGGCTGAGTAGCAGGCGCTCATTGGTCGTCGATGCAACTTCGGCGACGAAGATGGTGTAGTCGGAGGTCACAAACGGCTGGTTTTCCTGCGAGAGTAACGTATGCATGGCATGGCCGCCCTCGTGCGCCAGCGTGAACAAGGCATCCTGCGTGTCGTTGTGGTTCAACAGCATGTACGGCCCCGCGCCGTAGATGCCGCTGACATACGCGCCACTGCGCTTGCCTTCATTCTCGTAGACATCGATCTGTTTGCCGGCCAGGTATTTCCGGTACTTCGCCACATAGTCGTCGCCTAGCGGCGCAACCGACGCGAGCACCTGTTCGCGCGAGGCTTCGTACGGAAAGACCTTGTCAGTCTTGTAGATCGGAATCTGCCCATCGTAGAGGTGGTAGGCCTCGAGGCCGAGCAGTTTCTTACGTAGTTTCATGTAGCGTTGTAGTGGCGCCGTGCCGTTTCGCGCGGTATCGACCAACGTGGTGACCACCGATGGCGGGATGGCATTGTTGTCCAGCGCCGCTTCGAGCGTGGTCGGAAAGTTGCGCGCCTGCGCGGTGAACCAGCCGCGTTGCATCACGCCGTTGTAGATGGCAGCGTAGGTATTGGTCGTCGCCGCGTAAGTCTTGAGATACGCGTCGAACGCCTTGGCCCGGTCGGCCTGCTGGTAGTTGGTTGCGAGTACTGATTGATAGGCGCCCGGTGACAGGGTGATCTCTTTTCCGTCGGAGAGGGTCACTTTGGGGAACTTGATATCCGACGTCGATAGTTCCTGGAAAGTTGCGGTCGGCGTGGCGCTGAATTTCGCAGCGTACGACAACAGTTTCTCGCCCTTTTCGTCGAGCACATGTTTCTGCTGCCGATAGGCTTCGGTGATTGTGAATTTGTAGGGCTTCAATGCCGGCGTCTGAGCGATCCATTTTTCCATCGTCGCCTGGTGAACCGTCAATATCTCCGGCGTAAACCATGACGTGGCGGTACCAAGCTTGGCGAACAGGGACGTGACGCGCTGGTATTTTCCGGAGACATCCTGGTTTCGCGTATCGATATCGCGCTGCAGGTGCGTATAGCCGTAGAGCTTGTATTGCAACATGCCGATTTCGTCGAATGCCTTGTACGCGCTTAGAACTGCGGCGGGTCCTTTCTTGAGCGACCCCTTGCGCTTGGCAAAAGCATCGATCTTGCCGTCCAGATCTTTCATGGCCGCTTCGAATGCTTCCCAGTTGGCGTAAATCGGCGTGAAGTCCCAGCGATATTGCGCGGGGATGTCGGCGCGATTGCGGGTTTCGGGTTTTGCCT
>JBDTPE010000470.1:0-2937 GCA_039932875.1 Betaproteobacteria bacterium
GTCATCGCACCCAACGACGCCATTCTGGAAAAAGTGAAATCAAACATGCAGGAAGTTCGCGCCAGAGGCGGTGAGCTATTCGTCTTCACCGACCTCGACAGTCACTTCACCGAATCTGAGGGCGTACACATCATCCGCGCACCGCGACACGCCGGTCTGCTCTCGCCGATCGTGCATGCAATCCCTGTGCAGTTGCTGGCCTATCATGTGGCGCTGATCAAGGGCACAGATGTCGATAAGCCTCGTAACCTGGCAAAGAGCGTGACTGTGGAGTAATGATATCTGACGTCTAGTACATTTGGTTAATCGTCGACCAACGAAACTTGCAACATGGATTAATTCAATGCACTTAAACGAAGACTACAGCCAACGGATTGTCCTCAACCATCACGATCTTGGTTGGGTTGCTAGTCCACAAGCAGGCGTTGAGCGCCGTATGCTCGATCGTATCGGCGATGAAGTTGCCAAAGCTACGTCTATCGTTCGATATAAACCAGGCTCAAAATTCGAGTCGCATACGCATGCATTTGGCGAAGAGATACTGGTGCTCGAAGGCGTATTCAGTGATGAAAACGGAGATTATCCGGCCGGGACTTACGTGATGAACCCGCCCGGTTCATCTCATGCACCACGCAGCGACGCTGGTTGCATTCTGTTTGTAAAGCTTAGGCATCTGGGAGCTGATCAACAACAAAGAGAAGTCATCGATACTCGAGCCGCAGAGTGGTTACAAGGAATGGTGCCTGGCCTCACCGTCATGCCATTGATGAGGCAAGGTCTGGGCTCTACCCTGGTTCGATGGGCTCCGCAAACTTACTTCAACCCGCATACGCATTTTGGCGGTGAAGAGATTTTTGTCGTGGATGGCGTATTTGAAGATGAACACGGGCGCTACCCGAGCGGCTCATGGATCAGGAGTCCGCACATGAGCGTGCACAAACCTTTCAGTAAAGAAGGTTGCACCATCTTTGTGAAAACCGGACACTTGTTGGGTAACTAGCCAAATATCCACGCTCCGCCTGGTTCATCTGCCCCCGCGCTTCGCGTACTCGAGTCAGGCGTCTGCATCGAGTCGATAATGATCAAGTCAACTTGCAAGGAGCATCAATGAGACTCATCAAATTCACAGGAACCGTTTTGCTTTTCGCCGCCGTCGCCATATTTACTGGCTGCGGCGCCATGAACGCTCAAAACACAGGCACCACCTACAAGCCGGCCAACGCCACCCCGGACGCGGAGGGCAATGCGTTGATGCTGAAAGGCTACGACGTGGTCAGCTACTTCGTCGACAACAAGGACGCCAGAGGCAGCGCGCAGTTCCGCACGAATTACCAGGGCATCATCTTCCAGTTCACCAGCGCCGAACACAAGGCCCTATTCGATAAGGACTCGACGCGCTACCTGCCGGAATTCGGTGGCTATTGCGCCGACGGTATTGTGTATGGCATTCCATGGGGCGGCGACGGCGACACGTGGAAGATGATCGACGGCAAGTTATACATATTCGGCGGTCAGGGATCGAAGGATGCCTTCCTGCTCGACGAAGCGGGCAACCTGGCGCTGGCAAAAAAATACTGGGCAGAGGAAGTGCAAGGCAGCAACAGCATTGCGCAGCGGACCAAACGCCTGATCTTCAGAGTGCCGCACTACAAAAGCGGTGAGGAATTGGCAAAAGCAGTAGCGGAAGCGAAAGTGAAACACTGATTGCGATAGCGTGCCGATTTTGACTGATCCCGGCGTAGCCCACTTATCTCGCACTGGGTCAGCGTTTTACGGAGTTTGAGGCGGGTCAGTCTTTTCCTGCAGCATGGGTCAATTTGGCGTCAGCACCAACAACCAGTCTTCTTATCGTCCGCAACAATGACGACTACGCCACCCTCATCCAGCGAATGACAAAGCCATGATCAGAAGCGCTCAGAGAGTTGATCAAGCCCTAGAAGTCCGGTGGAGTTTGGCGGACTTGATTGATTTCGACGTTGCACTCGATGCGGCGGGTGCCGAGAACGCAGCTGATGATTCAGCCATATTCGTAAATCAGAATTCTCCCACTCTCGGTGCCCGCGTCAACGATCGATCAACGGTCTTCCTGGCTTGGCTGCATGCAAAGAAGGTGCCTGGTCATTCTTCCCCCGGGCAGCAGTTGGAGGTCGGCGTTAAGGCGGTCTTCTTTTTGGCTTTGTTCTTTGGCGTCATGATGGGGTTGGGCACTACGGCAGCGCTGCTGTCGCACGAAGGCGCTCAGCCGATCAATGCAGCTCTTTTCCTGGCCGGAACAGTCGGCTTGCAACTTGCGATCATTTCATTCGTTCTTGTCGCCTACGTAGCGCGCGCAGTGGGGTTCGATTTCACGCCTCTGACGTCGTGGATGAAAGTGCTGCTTCGCTTCATGGCTGGCGCGATCAGCCGTCTGCATGGGGAGCAGAGAACGGACATAAGGCTGTTCCTGGCAAAGTCTGGTGAGCGCTCGGATCGTCTGGCGCCATTCATCAGCCTGACAATCCTGCAATTGACACAGGTTTTCGCGATCGCATTCAATCTTGGAATCTTGGGCTCAATGCTATTGGTGTACCTGCCCTTCGTCGAGCTTCGGTTTGGATGGCAATCGACCTATTCGTTTGGACCCGAAGCTGTTTTTAGGATAACTCAGGCTATTGCCGCACCTTGGAGTTGGATTTCGGATTCGCTAGCGCTATCTATTCAACAGGTCAATGCAACACAGTTTGCCCGAGGACAAAGCGCGGTTTCCCTCGATGCCCTTTCAGCGCACGCCTGGTGGCCCTTCCTGTTATGCACAGTTGCCTTCTATGGACTGATCCCCCGAATCCTCGCAGCCGTCGCAATGGGCGTGCTGTTGCGTTGGCGTCTACGACGAGTCCGATTTGAATATCCCGCAGCAAACGCGCTTTGGCGCAGGCTGCGACCTTTGGTCGATTCCAG
>JBDTPE010000471.1:0-2936 GCA_039932875.1 Betaproteobacteria bacterium
TCGCTGACAGCGCGATCAGCGTTGACAGCAGCGGCGGCGGCACAAGTCATGCGCGCGACGCCACCGAAAAGTCCAGCAATCGAGCGCATTGCTCGTAACAACGGACAATGCGATTCTATTGGCTCACCCGATCAGCGGTAAGGGTCTTGGCAAATTGGAGTTCAGCCCCGAAACGGATGCCGCACTACGACCGTCTCTTCACGATCCGGTCCCGTCGAGACCAGATCGATCGACGTACCGACCAGTTGCTCGATCCGTTTCAAATAAGTCTGTGCGTTCTTTGGTAAACCATCCCAGCTCTTGACGCCGTAAGTGCTATCGCTCCACCCCGGATGATCCTCGAATATTGGTTCGCAGTGAGCGATGCTATCCGCGCCATAGGGCAGAATATCGGTGACACGCCCATCGATTTTGTAGCCGGTACAAATACGCAGGGTTTCCAGACCGTCAAGCACGTCCAGCTTGGTAATGCATAAGCCAGAGAGGCCATTGATCTGTGCGGCGCGCTTCAGCGCAGCAGCGTCAAACCAGCCACAGCGCCGCGGGCGACCCGTCACCGAGCCGAATTCATTGCCGCGCTTGCGTAGGCGGTCGCCGACATCGTTCTCAAGCTCCGTTGGAAATGGGCCCGAACCCACGCGCGTTGCATAGGCCTTGGTAATACCCAACACGTAATTCAGCGCTTGTGGACCGACCCCGGCACCGGCTGAAGCTTGGCCTGCCAGACAGTTGCTGGAAGTCACATACGGGTAAGTACCGTGATCGACATCGAGCAGCGCCGCCTGCGCACCTTCAAACAACAGGCTCTTGCCCTCGGCCATCAGCCGATTCAAATCCGCAGACACGTCGGCAATCATGGGTTTTAGACGCTCGCCCATTTTCAACGTAGCGTCAAAAATGGTGTCGATAGAAACTGTCTCCGCCTTCAAATAATTCTTGAGCACGAAATTGTGATAATCGAGAACCTCAACAAGCTTTTCGCGGAAGCGTTGCGGAAAATAGAGATCGTGCAAACGGATCGCGCGCCGCGCAACTTTGTCCTCATAGCAAGGACCGATGCCGCGGCCGGTGGTGCCGAGTTTCTCCAAGCCCAGCGCAAGTTCGCGCGCCTGATCGATGGCCACGTGATACGGCAGAATCAGCGGACAGGCTTCCGAAATGCGCAGGCGGCTCATGACATCGACCCCAGCGAACGCCAACTCGTCAATTTCCTGCAGCAGCGCGTGCGGCGAGAGGACCACGCCGTTGCCGATATAGCACGTAACTTGCGGGTGCAGAATGCCAGAGGGGATCAGACGCAGGATCGTCTTCTTGCCGTTGACGACCAGGGTATGGCCCGCGTTGTGACCGCCCTGAAAGCGCACCACTGCCGCGACTTCATCGGTCAGCCAATCGACGATCTTTCCATTGCCTTCATCGCCCCATTGGGTGCCGATGACGACGACGTTTCTTGTCATGTTGATTCCTTTGATGACCAAATTCAGATAAATGGGACGGTCGCCCAGCGACCGTCGACGAAGCTAAGCCGGCGGTCGCAGCCCAGCTCGTTAAGATGGGCGTTGTGACCAGGCAGATCGGCAATCACAACTTCGCCTGATGCGCGCAAGTTCGCAATTTCCGTGCGAGCGGCAAGATCGGGTTCGAGCGGCGCCAGAATTGCGCCACGAACGTGTTCATCTGCGACCAACGGCAGGATGGCTTTCAAGTCCAGGCTGAAACCGGTCGCCGGGCGGGCGCGGCCAAATGCCTTGCCGACCTCATCGTAGCGGCCACCGCGCGCAACGGCATCGGATGCACCACGCGCAAATGCGGCGAAGGTGATGCCACTTTCGTAGTTGAATCCGCCGAGTTCACCGAGGTCAACACTGACCTTGATATTCTGTTCGGCAAAGTGATTTTCGATCGCGTGTAACTGCGCCAATGCGCTACTGATCGTTGCGTTATCTGGCAATACTTCCGCCGCCCGCTTCAAGATTGAAGCATCGCCATAGAGCGTCGGTAACGCGGCAATTGCTGGATACACTGCGCCAAATTCGGGCGCGATAAATTGTAATGCGGACAGATCTTTGGCTTCTGTCGCCATGAATGCCAGCTCCGCAATTTCAGCAGAAACATTCGCAGCCGCAATCAGTGAGCGAAAAATTGCCGGATGGCCAATATCCAGTTGAAGGTCAACCACGCCTAACGCGCGCAACACATCCACCATCAACTGCTGAATTTCAATATCCGCTTCCAGCCCTGCATGGCCGTACATTTCAGCACCCGCCTGAAACGGCTGACGACTTTTGCCCAAACCTGCCGGCAAGGTATGCAATACGCTGCCGGCGTAGCAAAGCCGGGTAACGCCTTGCCGATTGAGCAGGTGGGCGTCGATGCGTGCGACCTGCGGCGTGGTATCTGCGCGGATGCCCAGCGTGCGGCCGCTTAACTGATCCACCAGCTTGAAGGTCGCCAGGTCCATATCGTGACCGGTGCCCGAAAGCAGGGACTCCACATATTCGAGTAGCGGCGGCATGACCAGTTCGAAGCCGTGACTGGCGAATAAGTCGAGCGCGATTCGCCGCAGCCGCTCAAGCTTTCGCGCGTCGGCCGGTAGCAGATCTTCAATATTCTCGGGCAGCGTCCAGGTTCTCAAATCAGGTCACCATTAACAATATCGCCATGCCTATCAGCATCGAAGCGAGACCAACAAAGCGTAGCTGGCCATCGGTCAACTCGATAACACGTCTGAACGTCTCTCGCCACGCACGCGGAGCAAACAACGGCATGACGCCTTCGAATACCAGCATTAGCGCGAGACCGGCGAGCAGAATGTCTTTCACGAAAAGTGGCTATCCCAGGAAATTGACGGAAGCTTGTGAATGCACAAACGTCAGACGCAAAAACGGCGCTGGTGAACATTTCACCAGCGCCGTTGACGAATTATACGCGAGTTG
>JBDTPE010000472.1:0-2926 GCA_039932875.1 Betaproteobacteria bacterium
CCAAAAAAAACCGCCGGACGAATCCGGCGGCAAACACGATCACCCTCGGAGGGGGGCGATGTCGTACTGTCGACTGGCACGATAGGCCGACAGCAGACGAGCCATCTTATGCAGTCCGCTTCGTGAATTTCCTACCCGCGCAGGTGGGGAATTCACAGCGACTTTAGGAATGATTTCTGCTTGCTTCTGCGTTTCGGCACGGATTGGAACTCGCCGTTCTCGTCGTCAATGAGATAATCAACGTTCATTTTTTTCGGCCTGTTGAACATGAAAACCCTACCCGAACTGTCTCAGGCATTGGCGACCGGCAAGTCCACCTCGACTGAGCAAACCACGTTGGCGCTCGCAAAAATCGATGCGGCAGACGGCGAAGGCGGTCGGGCTTTCATCAAGGTGTATGCTGAATCCGCCTTGGCTGCCGCCAATACGAGCGATAACTTGCGTAAGCACGGCATCGTCGCCTCGCCGCTGGCTGGCATCCCGATATCGATCAAGGACCTGTTTGATGTACGAGGCGACATTACCCGTGCGGGCTCCAAAGTGCTGGCCGACGCGCCGGCGGCAATTGCTGATGCGCCGGTCATTGCGCGATTACGTTCCGCTGGTGCCGTTATCGTCGGCCGAACCAACATGACCGAATTCGCCTATGGTGCGCACGGCATGAACGCGCATTACGGCACGCCGCGCAATCCATGGGATCGCGTCCGGGGACGCATTCCGGGTGGATCAACGTCAGGTGGCGCGGTGAGCGTGACTGATGGCATGGCCGCTGCAACGATTGGGTCCGACACCGGTGGATCGGTGCGCATTCCGTCGGCACTTTGCGGCGTTACCGGATTCAAACCAACGCAGGCGCGCGTCCCATTGGCGGGGGCTTTTCCCCTTTCGTTTACACGCGACTCCATTGGCCCGCTCGGGCATTCGGTAACCTGCTGCTCTTGGTTGGATGCCATCATGGCGGGAGAAAGTGCCGTTAGTCCGATGTGGCTGCCGCTGAAAGGCCTACGCTTCGGCGTGCCGACAACCATCTTGCTCGATGGCCTGGAGCCTGCGGTTGCCGACGCGTTTTCGCGTGCGCTCAACTGCCTCTCCGCCGCCGGTGCACTCATTGAAGAGTTTGCGTTTCCGGAGCTGCAACGTGAGGCGGTGGGTAGCAGGAAAGCGAATTTCTCTGCCGTTGAAGCTTACGCGCTGCATCGCGACAGGTTGACTACGCAGTCGGAGCAATTCGATCCGCACGTTTCCAAGCGGTTGATGCTGGGTGCCAATATGAATGCGGCAGACTACGTGGATTTACTGCATCTGCGCCAATCGCTGATCGCATCCGCGAACATCACGACTGCGCGTTTTGATGCCCTGCTTGCGCCGACAGTACCAATCATTGCGCCAGTGCTGGCAGAGATGGAGGCGTCTGAAGAGTTTTTCACGGGCATGAACGGCCTGCTACTGCGTAATTGCGCGCCATTCAATGTGCTCGATCGGCCTTGCTGGTCACTACCGTGTCATCGGCAAGGCGAAGCCCCGGTGGGTTTGATGGTGGTCGGCGAAACGATGGGCGACAAACGCTTGCAGTCTGTTGGATTTGCAGTGGAAGCTGCGTTGTCGTCGATCCGCTAAAACCCGCGATTCTTCCGCTTTGTTTCGTCCGCTTCTTTAGCATCTTCTTTCATTTTTTTCTCAGCCATCTTCTTGTCCCAGCCGATCATGGGTGTGATGACGTTCCACCAGAGCATGAGTAAGACAAACGGTGTCAACACCCACATCCAACTCCAGTTGCCGACCGGCGGAATATCAAGAATTTTCAGCAGGAAAAGTATGACAAAAATAATCGCAAGCGGCATGGCGAACTCCGGATTCGAAATTGTATGTCCAACAAATTAGCACAAAGTACGTCGCCTTACCTGCAACAGCACGCAGGAAACCCGGTTGACTGGCACGAATGGGGCCCTGAGGCGCTTCAATTGGCTCGGGACAGCGGCAAGCCCATCCTGCTGTCAGTGGGCTATTCGGCCTGCCATTGGTGCCATGTCATGGCGCATGAGTCATTTGAGGATGCACAAGTTGCCGCTGTGATGAACGAAAACTTCATCAATATCAAGGTGGACCGCGAAGAGCGTCCAGACATCGACCAGATTTATCAGACGGCGCACACCATGTTGACACAGCGTTCCGGTGGTTGGCCGCTGACAATGTTTCTTACGCCCGAGACTACACCGTTCTTTGGCGGGACCTACTTCCCCAAGACTGCGCGATATGGTCTGCCGGGCTTTGTCGAACTGCTGGTTCGCATCAAGCAGTACTTTGTCGATCATCAGGACGACATCACAGCACAGAACGCGCAGCTAATTGCCGCGCTCAATCGACCCACGCCGCAAGGCGTTGCAAGTGCCACCACCAAACTAACGGAGGCGCCAATCATCGACGGCTTTCAGCGGCTGAAGCGCATGTTTGATGCCAGCCACGGCGGATTTGGCAGCGCCCCAAAGTTTCCGCACCCCGAGATGATCGAACTTTGTCTGCGGCGCCTTGCAGGAGGCGGCAATTCAGCAGCGCAAAGCGTGGCCCGTCATATGGCCTGTTTTACGCTCGAACACATGTGCAAAGGCGGGATATTTGACCAGCTCGGTGGTGGCTTCGCACGTTACTCGGTCGATGGCGAATGGGTGATTCCGCATTTTGAAAAGATGCTCTATGACAATGGCCCGCTGCTGCGATTGCTCGCCGATGCCTGGCTTGTGAGCGAGCACGATAGCCAGCGGGTGTTGTTCAAGCGTTGCGCTGAACGGACCGCCGGCTGGGTTATGCGTGAAATGCAGTCGCACAGTGATCGTGGTCCCGCCGGCTATTTCTCCTCACTGGACGCGGATTCGGAAGGCATTGAAGGCAAATTTTACGTCTGGACGCGCAAACAGATTGAGGCGGTGCT
>JBDTPE010000473.1:0-2914 GCA_039932875.1 Betaproteobacteria bacterium
GAGCATCAGACTCAGCCCCGTTATCGCTATGCGCATCAATGGGCGGAGGGCGACCTGATGCTGTGGGAAGACATCGGCACCATACACAACGCGGTGGCGGACTACGGCCCCGACGAGCATCGCTTGATCAAACGATGCCAGGTGATGGCGTCGGAGTTTGGCCAGACTTTTGCGCAATAAAGAAGGCGCAACGGCAAACGCAGTTTGGCGTAACCAATAAACTTTCATCGTCATTCTGGCGCACGCCAGAACGCCGGAGCTGCAGTATGACTCACGCGAAAGTCGGATAAAAATAATTATTTATTTCAGAGGTGGGGCAGATGCCATTGATGGTCGCGCTGTCTGCCTACACCATGGCGCTGCTGGTGGGCCTGCTGTCGTATCGACTAATGGTCAGCCGCCAGCGCATACTGGCCCTGGCCGTGCATGACCGTCTCACCGGCCTGCCGAACCGGCGCCTGTTTGAAGACCGTTTGTCGCAGGCAGTAAGCGCGGCGCTGCGTCACCGGCGCATCGCTGCCCTGTTGCTGCTCGACCTGGATCGCTTCAAACCGGTGAATGACACTTTCGGCCATCGTTCCGGCGATCAGGTGCTGATGCGCGCGGCGCAACGTCTGGGCAGTCTGGTGCGCGGTAGCGATTCGGTATCGCGCCTGGGTGGCGACGAATTCGCCATCATTCTGCACGAAATCGGCTCGCCCGAAGAGGCGCTGCGCTTCGGCGAGCGCGCCGTCGAAGCCTTTCGCGAACCCTTCCTGCTGGAGAAGGGCGCCACCGCCGAGGTCGGCCTCAGTGTCGGCATCGCAGTGTTTCCGCCGCAGCAGGAAGTCGAGACGTTGAATGCGTTGTTCGACCGTGCGGACCGCGCCCTGTATCAAAGCAAGAAGCGTGGCGGATCGAGCTTTACGCTTGATCGTCCGGTGACAACCGATCAACCCGCGGTTTCTGCTGCTCTTCCAGCATCCAATAACATGCAGAGTGGCGAATAGAATCGGATGGAAAAATTGTGTCTAACGATTCCGATAACCGGCGCGAAGTGGGCGGTCGAAGGCTGCTTGCGACGGGTGCGTGTTTAGCGGAGGGCTGGGTGTCATCCCAGTGCGTGGCCGAGAAGAGTTTCGAGAATGCGCAGGGGCGCCCGTGACGGATTCAGCATGGAATTCACGGGAAGATGATAGGTTTGTTCCAATGCGTACTGCCCACCCATCGCCGCGTGCGATACCTGGTCGGTGAAAACCATCCACGTATTTCCCGTTTTAAACTCGTATGCGCGTTGAGCTACTTGAGATTGGTATGCCAAATCCGCTTTCATTCGGTCATGCAGTTGCAGCATGTAGTGATCGTATGCAGAGCGTCGCCGCTTGGTAATGCGCAGAAAAGCCAGCGCTCGATCGACGCCCCAGATCGGGCCGGGAATCGACGGCAGATAGCGGTGCGCGACGCCTTCAAATGATTCGCCGAGCCTCCAATGGCGACTGCGTCCATAGGGATTTATATTGGTGAACACACGCAGAATTCGTTTTCCCGCAGTGGGGGAGGAAGGGAAACTGTCCACGTGCAGACGTGTGTCGTCCTTGCGCCACGAGGTCCGGCGACTGGCGATCTCCACGGGCCGAAAACTGGTGCGGGCCTGTTCCAAACCTGTTTCATAATGGGGCAACAAGTTGAGGAGCAACTTCTTGCACGATGTGGCGTAGCGACTCATCATGTTCTGCAATAGCTGCAGATCCACGTCATTGACGCTGCTGCCGCGCAGCGACCCGGTTGAAGGATCAAAGCTGATATTCTTTCCCTCCCCAGAGACACTGGGGGCCAGAAACTGCGCTTCGCTATTTTGTATCGGGAAACTTAGCTGAGGGAACAACAGCACGCTTCCCCGTTCCAGCGCCTCGACAGCAAGTTCCTGATCAGATGTCGTTACGCGCTGATTCCAGCTTGCGTTTGATAGAGTGATGACGTCGGTCATGCTGATTGCCTTTGGTGTGACACCCAGCGTCCGCGCTAACCGGCGCGCGCTGCCTTTGCGCGCGTCCGTGTTGAGCGCGCGGTTGGACGAAGCCGCTTCGCAAGCCAGTTACTGAAGGACGCTTGGCTTTCGCCTGACGGCTTGCCGGCCAATAGCCCTTCGACGCTGATATCTTCGTCAAGATCCTCCCAGTGAATACCCAAACCGCGGCCGATCAATCGCCAGTGCCTGCGCTCTGCCGTGGTTGCGCGCAATAACCGCGGGTACCACGCAAGCGGAACCGAAATGCTTCGACCGTCGCTCAGGTCTACGCAAAGCGTATCAACCGAAACGGTTACGTTCTCGGCAAAGGGTACTTCCATCTCAATGGCCGAAATAGTCATTCCAGGTCTCCATAAGTTCAACACGATGACCATTCACCAGTTTCTCGATCCGCGCGAGTTCCACTCGGGAATATCCGCCGCTGCGCTGTAGCCGAATTGGATCGAGCCAGAACTTCACAATCCTATCGTCCCGCTCAACATGGACGTGCGGCGGTTCGTCACGATCCCCCGCCTAGAAGAACAGACGATAAGGGCCAGATTTTAATACTGTCGGCAGAGGGCGACTCTCAATCTTGGCTTTTTGCGCCTAACGTAGAAGTAACCGACGCTGCGCGGGTTCATCGCGCAGCGTCCGGTCGACGGCCAAGTTATGCTGCTTTGCCAAAACTTTCTCTAGATTGGCGTGCCAAGGCAAGCAGCACCTCTCGTTGCTTGCCTTCTACCGTTGAATCAATCCGAATGCGGTACCGATGCCACTGTGAGTCGTACGCAAGCGATTCGATTCCCACTTCTTCCAATTGCTCGTCGACCTCCTTCGTTTTCGGTAGATTGATCGTCATGATCACGTGAGCTTTGCGTGGCATGAAAGTTACGAAGTTCAGTGGCGCACCATCAATTCCGAGAC
>JBDTPE010000474.1:0-2911 GCA_039932875.1 Betaproteobacteria bacterium
CACCCCAAACCCTAGACCCTACACGGGCTGTCAAGATCGCATTCTCATGAACGCAACGGCAATATTGGCGGGCAAGATTCGTCCCGAATTGCGGTTGCGAAGTTTTGCCCTTGCCGGCGCCGCCTACGGTATTTCGTTCTTACTGCTGATTCTTGCGTATGCCGTGAAGCTGATCGGGTTCCAAGGCGTGATTGCCAGTGCCGTATTGATTCTTTTGGTAAATCTGGCTTTCTACAGCATTTTCAAACTGGGACTTAACAAGCGCGCGGTTGATTCCAGTCTGATGCTTGCGCAGACGCTAGCCGCTATTGCTGTCGTCATGTTTATCGCATATCAATTTGAGCGTAATCGTAGTCTCGCGCTGGCGTGGTGCCTGGTGGTTATGCTGTTCGGCGTATTTCGATTCAAGCCGCGCGATTTCGCCATGACCACGCTATTCATGCTGGCTGGTTATGGGCTGGTAATTAATCTGCTGATGAGCTTTAAGCCCGCACAGGTGGACGTCTATATCGAGTGGTTTCAATGGATGTGGCTGGCGCTGATATTGCCCGCATTCGCCTGGATTGGCTCGCGCATCAGTGTCATGCGTGCGCGCATCCTGCGTTCGAATGAGGAGCTGACCAACGCGCTGGCGACCATTCAGGATATGGCCACCCACGATTCATTGACCGGCCTGCCGAACCGCGCGTCGCTTAGCGACTTGCTACAACATGCGGTCAACAAGTCTGATCGCAACGAGAGTGAGTTAGCAGTATTCTTTATTGATCTGGACAATTTCAAATCGATTAACGATACGTTGGGCCATCCCACTGGCGATCAGTTACTGCGCGAAATGGCCAGGCGCATACGCGCCAGCATTCGTGAAAGCGATCTGGTTGCACGCCTTGGCGGCGACGAATTTGTAGTGATGACGGAATCCGTCGCGGACCGCGCCGGGCTGCAATTGTTGGCGACCAAAATTTTGCTCGCCATCAGCGAGCCTGCGCAGTTGCAACAACACGAGGTGAAGGTAACGGCCAGCATCGGCATCGCCAAGTTTCCCATGGATGGCAAAGATGTACCGACATTGCTGGCCAACGCTGATATGGCGATGTACCGTGCCAAGGCGCAGGGCCGCGCGCGCGCGGCCGAATACTCGGCCGACCTTGGCGATGATGCGGTCGAACGCTTTGAGATAGAAAAGGGCATGCGGTCGGGCATGCAAAATCACGAATTTCACCTTTACTACCAGCCAAAAATTGAATTTAGCACCGGTAAGATGCTCGGTGTAGAGGCGCTGATCCGCTGGCACCATCCAACGCTCGGCGTACTGGGGCCGGACCGGTTCATTCCCATTGCCGAATCGACAAACTTCATTTTGCCGCTGGGCAAATGGGTGATCGACGAAGCGTGTCGGCAGTCACGAGCCTGGCAGGATGCGAACATGCCGTTGTTCCCGATTGCCGTAAATTTGTCCGTCAATCAGTTGGCTGATCCATCACTGTCTCAGCATTTGTCGGACGCCTTGCGCATAAGTGGCGCCAATCCCCGGATGATTGAACTGGAAATTACCGAGACGGCGGTGATGCGAAATCTGGATGAGGCCATCGTCATTCTCGAATCGTTCCGCGCACTCGGCGTGCGCCTGGCCATTGACGATTTCGGCACCGGTTACTCGTCGCTTGCCTACCTGAAACAACTGCCGGTGGACATTCTCAAAGTTGATCGCGCATTCGTAAAAGGCCTGCCACACAATCGTGATGATCTGGCCATCACCCGCGCGGTCATTGCGATGGCCCATGGCCTGTCGATGAAAGTCGTCGCCGAAGGGGTGGAAGAGAAGCACCAGTTCGATTCCCTGCGTGATGAAGGCTGCGACGAGTTTCAGGGTTTCTACTGTCGCGCTGCAATGAAGAATGATGTTCTGGAAGGGCTATTGCGTAAACACGGATTGGTGATTCCGGTCGACGAGTGACACTGGTTTGGACGTCTCCAATTTGATTGAGGATTCGAGTCCGATAAATTCGCCTCAAACAAGCGCGCACAAAGAATGGCCATAGACGCGCCATTCCAGCCATTTTCGCGCTGCAGACCGCGCCGACGCTCAAAATAGAGTGCGATTCACAAACGATTGATGTCCAGTGAGTCCGTCGGGGCCGGTTGCGCAATGCACGTTACGCGAATCAAATTTTCACGTATCCCACAACTTTCCGACTGGCGGAGTCAATAAGTCAGCGAAAGACCGGCGCCAGAAGCTGCGGATGTATTAACCACTGCGTACCTACCAGACGCCCGTGTTAGGCATTGAAATCCACGGCTCGGCTGGCGGCAGCGGCGTGCCTGATTGCAACAGTTCGATTGAGATATCGTCGGGTGAGCGCACGAAGGCCATACGACCATCACGCGGCGGACGATTGATCGTCACGCCTGCATCCATTAGCTTCTGGCAGAGCGCGTAAATGTCATCGACCGCATAGGCTACGTGGCCGAAGTTTCGCGCACTTCCCAGCTCTTCCTTATCCCAGTTGTGGGTGAGCTCGATGGCGGCTGCTTCGTCGCCAGGCGCTGAGACGAAGGCAAGCGTAAAGCGGCCATTGGGATATTCGTTCTTGCGCGTGAGGACGAGACCAAGTTTGTTGCAGTAAAAATCGAGCGAAGCGTCCAAGTCGTTGACGCGGACCATCGTGTGCAGGTATTTCATGTTGGTTCCAAAGTGGGTTGAATGGTGATCGCCATATTAACTGTTTGTCGTCACGCGAAAGGTAATGACCAGCACATCACGATAGGCGTGCATCGTCGGGTCGATCGGCACTACCGGGGTGACGCCGTGCAGGCAGCGCTCGTCATCCACCAGCATCAGGTCCAGAGGCTGCGTCAACGTAAAACTAGTCAATTTCACGCCAGCGGCATCGTGAATCGTCGTCGTGCCCTC
>JBDTPE010000475.1:0-2896 GCA_039932875.1 Betaproteobacteria bacterium
TCACGATGTTGCGGTATGGCATCCGGGAAGTTCCAGACGACCGCTCGCGCCTTGGCGTTGCCGAAGGGGTGGCAGCCGTGAACTTTCATCACCACACGCTGGATGCCACCGGAAAGGTCGGTCTTCCAGTTTTTACCTTCGGCCGCCTTTTGTTCGTCTGCGGTAAGATCCGCCCACCAACCCAGCTTTTTGAGCAGCACGTGATCGAACTCAGGATAGCCGGTGGTGATGTCTGCGCCCAAAGAGTGGGAGCCATCTTCAGCCAGCAAATTCACGCCATCCTTATCGACGCCAAAGTTGGCACGGAAATTACCGCCACCATCCATTATGTGCTTGCTGGTGTCGTACAGATTCGGCGAACCGGGATGCTTCAGTGCGGCGTTGCCGTAGCAAGGCCACGGCAGGCCGAAATAGTCGCCATTGATGTTGTAACCGGTTTCCTTGTCGATGACGTCCTTGGTGCACCGCAGGGTTTTCACATCGAAGGCGTCCATATTGCGCATATGCGCTTTCAGGCGCTCCGGTGACTGGCCGGTGTAGCCAATCGTCCAACTACCTGCATTGATTTCGCGAAGGATGTCTTCGACTACTGGCTCATCGCCTTTGAGCGCAATGTTTTGCTTGCCATTGGCCTTACCGACCAGTTGATCGCCAAAACCGAGTTTTTTGGCGAACAGGTACATGATGGTGTGATCGGGCTTCGATTCCCACAGCGGCTCGATCACCTTTTCACGCCATTGCACCGAACGATTCGATGCCGTCACGCTACCCACAGTTTCAAACTGTGTCGACGCTGGCAATAGATAAACACCTTCCTGCCTGTCGGGCATCGCTGCCGTCGCCGTAGGATAGGGATCGATGACCACCAGCAAATCCAGCTTTTCCATCGCCTTTTTCATATCCAGGCCGCGGGTTTGGGAATTGGGCGCATGCCCCCAATACACGCATGCACGCAGGTTACTTTCCTGGTCGATGAACTTGTTTTCGTCGAGTACGCCGTCGATCCATCGCGATACCGTCATCCCCGGCTTTTCCATCATCGCCTGGGAAGCGTACTGCGCCTTGATCCAGTCGTAATCGACGTTCCAGACCTTTGCCCAATGTTTCCAGGAACCAGCCGCGAGCCCGTAGTAACCTGGCAATGAATCGGGATTGGGACCAAGATCGGTCGCCCCCTGCACGTTGTCGTGACCACGGAAAATATTAGCGCCGCCACCAGACGTGCCGATGTTGCCTAACGCTAATTGCAGGATGCAGGAAGCACGCACCATGGCGTTGCCGATCGTATGCTGCGTTTGTCCCATGCACCAGACGATAGTGGATGGACGGTTCTTGGCCATTGCTTCGGCTGCTGCGTACACCTCCGCCTCGGGCACGCCGCAAGCCTCTTCAACTGCTTTTGGATTCCATTTTTTCAGCACATCCTCTTTGACCTTTTCCATGCCGAAAACGCGGTCATTGATGTATTTTTTGTCTTCCCAGCCATTGCTGAAGATGTGATACAGCATGCCAAACAAGAATGGAATATCGGTCCCGGAGCGAATACGGATGTATTGATCCGCCTTGGCCGCCGTGCGGGTGAAACGTGGGTCGACGACGATCATGCGCGCGCCGTTTTCCTTGGCGTTGAGCATATGCAACATCGACACCGGATGCGCTTCAGCCGCATTCGAGCCGATATACAACGCGCACTTGGTATTCGACATATCGTTGTAAGAGTTGGTCATCGCACCGTAACCCCAAGTGTTGGCCACACCCGCCACCGTTGTCGAATGGCAGATACGCGCCTGGTGATCGGTATTATTTGTACCGAACAGCGACACGAATTTGCGCATCAAATACGACTGCTCATTATTGTGCTTCGAGGAGCCGATCCAGTACACCGCATCCGGACCACTTTCCTTCTTAATTTTCATCATCTGGTCGCCGATCTCGTTGATCGCCTGCTCCCAACTGATGCGTGTATATTTGCCGCCGACCAGCTTCATCGGGTATCTGAGGCGATGTTCACCGTGACCGTGCTCGCGAATCGCCGCACCCTTGGCGCAGTGCGCGCCGAGGTTGATCGGCGAATCGAATACTGGCTCCTGGCGCACCCACACGCCGTTCTGCACTACCGCATCAATTGCACAACCGACCGAACAATGTGAGCACACGGTACGCTTGATTTCGAGCTTGCCATCGCCTGCGCCGGTCGCTGCCGCTTGCGCCTTCCTGACCATCGAAAATGGCAATTGCGACGCGAACGCGCCAGCGCCTGCAACCATGCCGGATTTACGCAGAAACGATCTGCGGTCCATGGTACCGATGGTTCGATGCAATGCACTCGCCAAATTGCCAGTCGCACCACTTTGAGTATGTCCGTTGGATTTTTTAGTCAGCAACATGATTTCTCTCCTCGCCTAAATCTTGGTGGTTTCGTAGTACTGGGCAATATGCGGGGTCAGGTGATAACCCTTCGATTTGGCAGGCTTGGTTTCGGAATCTGCAATTTCCACAATATCGTTCGCGCTGCCACCCGCTATTACGGCCGCCACGGCACCCGCGCTGGCCAGCGTTGCTCCCAGCAAAAAATTCCTGCGCGCAGCTGGTGGCGACACAGGCGTTGATATTTTGGATTCAGATTTCATGGCAGAACTCCTTGGCGTGATGGAGATGCGAGACGCGGTCTTGAGAGCAGGTAGAAAGGCATTTGCAATCGTCTTATGCAGTCGGTTTATTGCATGTCGAAGGCTTGAATTTCAATTTCAAAAAAGCACTTTGCGAACGCGGCCACGCGCTTATAGTAGTCCGAATTCTCGTTATTTATTGTTGCGTCGCAGCATTGGAGTATCCACGGCTGCAGGTGTTTTTTGAAAAACTGCTGCTGTACCTCAAGCGTTGCCGGTGGGTTCGC
>JBDTPE010000476.1:0-2891 GCA_039932875.1 Betaproteobacteria bacterium
ATCGGTTGCCCAAACTTGCCTCCTTGAACATCCATGAAGTGCTCGAACGCGTGCTGTCGTTGGTGCTGGCGGAATATCCGGACGGCATCAAGTTGGTGCGCGATTACGACACCAGCCTGCCCGAGCTCATCGGTGAAAAAGAACATCTGATTCAGGCGTTGCTCAACGTCGCCAGGAACGCGGCGCAGGCAATGAAAGGCCGCGGCGAGATTCGCATTGTGACTCGTATTGCCCGGCAGGTGACTTTGGCGCGCGTGCGCTACCGCTACGCCATTTCTGTCGACATTATCGACAACGGCCCCGGCGTGGCGGGCGTCATGCAGGACAAGATTTTCTATCCGCTGGTATCGGGACGCGACGGCGGCTCTGGTTTGGGCTTGTCGATTGCCCAGGACCTCGTCAACCAACATCAGGGCATCATCGAATTCGACAGCGTCCCCGGCAACACACGCTTTACCGTACTGCTGCCGGTGCGCAATATTCCATCCACCCCGGAAACAACATAACTTTCGAGAAAGCGGTTCATGCGGCCAGTCTGGATCATTGACGACGACAAGAGTATTCGTTGGGTAATCGAAAAATCGCTCTCACGTGAAGGCATCGTATTTCGCTCTTTCTCAGCAGCGCAGGATGCACTGGACGCGCTGGAGGTTAGCGCGCCGCAAGTGGTGATCAGCGACATCCGCATGCCCGGCGCTTCCGGGCTGGAATTCATGCAGCAACTAAAGGCGAAGTTGCCGGCCACGCCGGTCATCATCATGACCGCGTACTCCGATCTCGAAAGCGCCGTTGCGGCGTTCCAAGGCGGTGCGTTCGAATATCTGCCCAAGCCATTTGACGTAGACCACGCTGTCGAATTGATCCGCCGCGCACTCGATGAATCTGTCCGCAAGTCTCCCAGCGAAGAAATCGCCAGCAACGTGCCCGAAATTCTCGGCTCGGCACCGACGATGCAAGAAGTGTTTCGCGCCATCGGCCGGCTTTCGCAATCGCACGCTACCGTATTGATCACTGGAGAATCCGGCACCGGCAAAGAGTTGGTGGCGCTCGCGCTGCACCGCCACAGCCCGCGCGCAGCCAAGTCGTTCATTGCCATCAATACAGCTGCGATCCCCAAGGATCTCTTGGAAAGCGAATTGTTCGGCCACGAGCGCGGCGCATTTACCGGTGCGGCGACGATGCGACGCGGGCGATTCGAACAAGCTGACGGCGGTACGCTATTTCTCGATGAGATCGGTGACATGCCACCCGAACTGCAAACACGTTTATTGCGTGTCTTGTCTGATGGACAGTTCTATCGCGTCGGTGGCCATACGCCAATCACCGCGAACGTGCGGGTGATCGCCGCGACGCACCAGGATCTGGATGCAAGGGTCAAAGAGGGATTGTTCCGCGAGGACCTGTTCCATCGGCTCAACGTCATTCGTTTGCGGCTGCCCTCGCTACGCGAGCGGCGGGAAGACATTCCGCTTTTGTTGAAACACTTCCTGGCCAAGAGCGCGCGCGAATTGAACGTCGATGCCAAACGCCTTTCCGAGTCTGCGCTGGCATTCCTGTCGCAGCAGGAATTCCCCGGCAACGTGCGCCAGCTGGAAAACCTCTGCCACTGGATTACTGTCATGGCGCCAGCCCAATCCGTGGAACTACCCGACCTGCCTGCCGACATGCGCGGCACGGCGGCAGACAAACACGCGGCACCGATGGACAGCAACTGGCGGCGTGCGCTAGAGCGCGAAGTCACTGCCTCGCTTGGGCGAGGTGAGAAAGAAATTTTCGACGTTCTCAACCGATCGTTCGAAGCCGCACTAATCAGCAAGGCACTCGAACATACCGGTGGCCGCCGGATTGAAGCGGCTACGTTGCTGGGGATCGGGCGCAATACGCTGACGCGGAAGATTCAGGAGCTGGGGCTGGGCTCGGAAGGGTAAGCGCTAACATTGCCGCGCCTTCTGGACCGCTTTTGGTCTGAATGGTCCGCCGCTGCTTTGACTGCGCAGACCAATAGACGACGGGGTTTAATTTTCGCCGCGCATAGTCTCCGCGCCTCTGATGTGCGCCATTGCACAGAAGAATTTCATCGAACCCGTGATGTTGGGGTGATGAGCGCCGCGCCGCAGAAATGCGCTGGGCCGCGAACACAGTCTATCAATCCCCCAGAACTGGCGTCTACATCATGAATCGTACCAGGCGTCTCGGCACCACCTCCGTCGCCGCCCTCGGCGTCTTCGCGTTGATCGGCGGCATGATCGCTGCACCAAAAAGAAAGCATCACCATAACAACGGAAAAAAACTGCTCGGCGAGAAAACCAAAAAGAACGGCAAGCATCAAATTGACAAGAAAGGTGATCATACAATTTCAGTTGACGTCAAAGATGGCAAGATCGCTTCGTTGCATGTCAACCATGCTAAAAAGGGTGCGCTCCCGATCAAGAAATACAAGACTGCAAATAAAATGGCGCAGGTGTACGGGTTCCAACGAGCGTCGCTTCAGCTCGCACAGGCACAGAGTTATGCACGCTTTGCGACGGGCGATGCTGGATTGAACGCGGTGTGGCCGCATTCGCACGAACAATATGACGCGCTCGGCGCAATACCAACTGAGCGACAAGCGGCCTATCGGCAAGTGTTTCGCGAAACCATTTCCGCAGACGATCTCAATGCGATACGCGACTGCACCCACAAAGGCTGGGCGCTGGGAAGTGAGCGATCCCGGGCAGAGATTGAGCGGCTTGCACAGCTGCGTTCGGTGTCGAAGGGCAGGGGGCGACCGACGAAGAGTTTGTTGGAGGCCGTGGGGGTGGTTAATGGAGTCTGATCGCTCTTGTCACTCGGTAAAGGAAAAAATAGCCGTCGTCCCGGCGAATGACCACAAGGGTCACGCCGGGACGACG
>JBDTPE010000477.1:0-2890 GCA_039932875.1 Betaproteobacteria bacterium
CCGGGTCGGATAGATCCTGCTTCTGTGCCACCGATGACATTTGCAAATGCATTTCAACCAGCCATGCGAC
This sequence comes from Betaproteobacteria bacterium, assembly GCA_039932875.1. Lineage (GTDB taxonomy): Bacteria > Pseudomonadota > Gammaproteobacteria > Burkholderiales > Usitatibacteraceae > UKL13-2. The sequence continues at coordinate 71 of JBDTPE010000477.1, forward strand.
GAGCTCTGTATCGGTTTGCGAGATGGACAGCTTCGCGCAAAATTGCCGAGCATCCTTTTTTCCAAGCGTTGAGTGATCGCCACCGCGACCTTTGGCGATGTCGTGAAATAGCGCGGCTAGGTAAAGCACTTCTGGTCGCGCGAATTCGCTTGCGAGTTCGTGACAAAAGGGAAATTCGTGAGCGAAACGCGGCAACACCAGCCGCCGCAAATTGCGGATCACCATCAATATGTGTTCGTCTACGGTGTAGACGTGAAACAAATCGTGCTGCATCTGCCCGACGATACGTCCAAACGCAGGAATATAGCGACCCAGCACACCATATCGACTCATCCGCCGCAGCGTAAATGTGAGCTTTTCACTCCGCAGGATCTTTAGAAACAGTCGGCTGGATTCGGCGTCTTCGCGAAACGTCTTGTCGATCAGGTGTACCGCTCGCCACAGTGCACGCAACGTTTCCGGTTCAAAGAACTCGACTTCCTTGATACGCTGTAATGCGAGAAAGGCGCGGAAGATAGCGTGCGGATCGCGTTTGAAGATATTTTCGTCGCGTGCAGCGATATTGCCGTTGACGACATCAAATTCGTCATCAATTTTCTTTACCAGATCCTTACGCCGCTGCGAGATGCGCTCACGCAGCGTCGGCAGCAGGATCGAATTCATTTGCCAGATGGCTTTTGCGGTCAGATAGTAGCGACGCATCAGCACTTCGGACGGCAGCTTGGTTTTATTGCCGGTCAGTTTGAGCTCTTTGGCTAATTCAGTTTGGTAATCGAATACCAGCCGATCTTCGCGCCGCTTTGCCAGATAGTGCAGGCGGATACGGATATCGATCAATACGTGGCGGTGACGGCAGATCATTTTCAGCTCATACGGCGTGATCAGTCCAAGCTTCTGCAGGGCTTGCCAGTCATCGCCGAGATTGGCCGCTTTGGATAGCCAAATGACGGTTTGCAAATCGCGCAGGCCACCAGGGCTTTCCTTGATATTCGGCTCAAGATTCAGCGCCACATCGTTGTGGCGTGCGTGGCGACGCTTCTGCTCGTCAATTTTTGCTGCGAAAAAGGCGATGACGGAGCGCGATTTCGTGAGAGCAATCTGAAGTTGTGACACCAAATCCGCATCACCCCAGATGTTTCGCATTTCCAGCAGGCTGGTGGCAACGGTGACATCCTTGTCGGCTTCCTCAACGCACTCGCTGATCGTGCGGGCCGAAATGCCGGGTTCCAGACCAACATCCCATAGAAGGCTTACAAACGCTTCTACGCTCGCAGTTGGCGGCGTCGCTTCAGGCAGCAGAACCAACAGATCGATATCTGACGCAGGAAACAGGAATCCACGACCGTAACCACCGACGGCGGCAATTGCGACATTGCCAGGCAGGCCGATGTCGCTCGCTATGCGATTGACGGCTTGATCGACAATAGCGGCATGGCGGCGTAAATTGCGGTCCGGCTGCGGTCGCTTGCGATAGGCGTCCTGCAAGGCCGCGCGCTGGTCAAGTAGCCAGTCGCGAATGTGTTTCGCGTAGGCCGCTCGCGTAAGCGCATTGCTCTGTTCGCCGACGGCGTCAGGAACTGCGCTTGCTGCCAAGGTCGTCTATCCGATGGGAATTCAGGAGAGACTGGCCGGCATCGGTGGCGTGCCTGCCGATTGCGTCAGCACTTCAAAACCATCCTCGGTGACCAGCACGGTGTGCTCCCACTGCGCCGACAGGCTATGGTCGGCAGTGACGACGGTCCAGCCATCACCAAGCATGCGGATATCCCTTTTGCCGGCGTTAATCATCGGCTCAACGGTAAAAATCATGCCCGCCTTAAGCGTCATGCCCGCGCCGGCCTTGCCGTAATGCAGGATCTGGGGGTCTTCATGAAATTTCTTACCAATGCCATGGCCGCAAAATTCGCGCACGATGGAAAAGCCCTGGCCCTCTGCGAACGATTGTATGGCGTGACCAATATCGCCCAGTGTGGCGCCCGGCTTCACTTGGCCGATGCCGCGCCACATGGATTCGTAGGTACTCTCGCAGAGCCGTTTGGCTTGAATCGAGGGTTCGCCGATATAAAACATGCGGCTGGTGTCGCCGTGATAGCCATCCTTGATCACGGTAACGTCGATGTTGATGACATCGCCGTGTTTCAACACCTTGTCGCCCGGAATGCCGTGGCAGACTTGATGATTGACCGAAGTGCACACTGACTTAGGGTAGGGCCTGTGGCCTGGCGGCGCGTAGTTCAATGGCGCAGGAATGGTGCCCTGCACATTTACCATGTAGTCGTGGCAGAGTTCATCGAGTTTGCCGGTTGTCACGCCAGATTTAACGTGCGGCGTAATGAAATCCAGCACTTCGGAGGCGAGTCGTCCAGCGACACGCATTTTTTCGATATCTTCGGGGGTTTTCAGAGAGACGTTCACGATGTCGTTTCGAGACAAAAACAAGGGCGAAGTATAGCGGGATCGCGCGGAAAGCGGTTAGCGTCCGGCGTCCAATTTTGCCAACGCCTGTTTTTTGGCATGTTGTTTGTAGACCTCGCGTTGCAACCACATCAACATGCGCTTGGACTCAAAATGTTTACTTTTGCTGAGTATTTTTTCGGCGCCCGACGGTGAAAAGCCACGGTATCTGGTCTCATCAATGGTGTCGTAGTCGTGCACATCATAAAGGCTCTCCAGCAAGACACTGGGTTTTTCCCCGATCACACGCAGTAAATCGGTATCGACCACCCAAAGTTCTCTGCTAACTTCAATGATGCGAATTTGCGTGCCGGCGAATTCGTAATAGTTACCGTGCCATTCGGCGTAAGGCTGCCGTTTGGCCCA
>JBDTPE010000478.1:0-2878 GCA_039932875.1 Betaproteobacteria bacterium
TGCAATATGATTTCAATCGTAGTCTGGGCTTGAAGTTTGGCGTGGAACGTTACCGCAACCTCAATGGCAGTAGCTACGGCGGCGGCAATATGGATGCTGACACGTTCAGTTTCGGCTTGCGTATTCGCTTCTAGCGCAAGTCTCCTGCTGCAAGTCGTATGGATGAAGCGCTGCCCAACGCGCGGCGCTTAGTCTTTACCGATCAAACCGCCTGTGGGTGAACTCGGCGAAGCCTGATAAATTTTCTTGGGCATACGTCCGGCAAGAAAAGCCTCGCGCCCGGCCTCGACTGCTTTTCGCATGGCACTCGCCATCAGCACAGGATTGCTCGCTTTCGCGATCGCCGTATTCATCAGTACACCATCACAGCCAAGCTCCATCGCCACCGCAGCATCTGAGGCGGTACCGATGCCAGCGTCGACCAGCACCGGCACCGTCGCGCGGTCGATGATGATCTGCAAATTCCATGGATTGAGAATCCCCATGCCGGAACCGATCAAGGACGCCAGCGGCATGACCGCGATACAGCCGATCTCCTCCAGCATCTTTGCCTGAATCGGATCGTCGGAGCAGTAAACCATGACGTGAAAGCCATCGGCGACCAGCTCTTTGGCCGCAATAAGCGTCTCAGGCATGTTGGGGAAGAGTGTTGCGTCTTCGCTCAATACTTCGAGTTTCACCAACGCGTGGCCATCCAGCAGCTCGCGTGCAAGCCGCAGCGTACGCACCGCTTCCCTGGCGTTGTAGCAGCCAGCGGTATTGGGGAGGATGGTAAAACGCGATGGTGGCAACACGTCCAGCAGATTTGGTTCATCGGGGTTCTGGCCGATGTTTACGCGCCGAATAGCGACCGTCACGATCTCGGCATTGGAGGCTTCAATGGCAGCCTGTGTTTCGGCGAAATCGCGATATTTGCCGGTGCCGACTAGCAGTCGAGAGCGATAGGTACGACCGGCGATCACAAATGGGTCAGCGTTCTGCGCTTCTGCACTCATCAGCCACCACCTACAGCAACAACCACTTCGAGTCGGTCACCTTGGTACAGCTTGGTGCTGGCGTGGCAGCTTCTGGGTACTATTTCGCCGTTGAGTTCAATGGCGAATCGTTTGCCGGCCAGTGGCAAAACGGCCACCAAACCTGCAACATTTGTGTCTGGCGGGAACTGTTGCGGTTCACCGTTGATTTGAAGCGTTAACATGGCTACTCAATGAATGTTGAATTTCAACTTTTGAACCGGCACGAAGAAAGCTTGAGCCGGTACCCCTCACCCCGGCCCTCTCCCAAGGGAGAGGGTGAGAAATGCGGAACGATCAATAAACAAAATCGTTCCGAAACATTTCTGAAAAGTTTAGCACGCAGCTTGTGCATAACGATTGATGCAACCCAATAGAAACCTGACCATGAACGCCGACAGCCAACATAAAACCACGTCACGCGCGCTAGTCTGGCTGATCATTCTTTGGACGATTGGTCTTTTGTGGTCAGGCTGGAAGCCGCACGACCGCCTTACATGGGTGATGGAGGTGTTTCCCTGCTTCATCGCACTCGCGTTTATGTGGCCAACGCGCGCGTCGTTCGAACTCACCAAGCTTGTCTACTGGCTGGTCGCCATTCACGGGCTGATACTGATGCTGGGCGGGGCCTACACCTATGCGCATGTCCCGCTGGGATTCTGGATGCAGGATTGGTTTGGCTTTACTAGAAACAACTACGACAAGATCGGTCATTTCGCGCAAGGCTTTGTGCCGGCAATGGTTGCGCGCGAGTTGTTGGTCCGCAAGTTCGCGATCACCCGCCGCGGACTCGTGGCGTTTCTTTGCATCGCAATATGCCTGGGTTTTTCGGCGTTTTATGAGCTGATTGAATGGTGGAGCGCGTTGATCATGGGGCAGGGTGCCGATGAATTTTTGGGTACGCAAGGCGATCCTTGGGATACGCAGTCAGACATGTTGTTCGCGCTGATTGGGGCGGGCTGCGCGTTGCTGTTGTTGTCGCGTTGGCACGACAGGCAGATGACGACAGTTACATCTGTTTGAACAAATGCGAGTAGGCGCGGCTGACTTGCAGTTCAGTTTTGCTGTCCTTGAGCATCACCATTGTCTTGCCCATGACATCTCGCGTCGTCGCGGCGATCCGCTTCACGTTGACGATGGTGGAGCGATGAATCTGCCAAAACTCATCCGGGTCGAGCTGCGCCTGCAATTCAGCCAAAGGTGTGCGAATGAGCGATTCACCGTCCCGTGCGTACACGCTGACATATTTGTCCTGCGCTTGAAAATAGAGCACATCGTCGACCGGGATCTGCCGGACCGTTTCGCCTAGCGACGCGCGTATCCAGCGTAAATGGGCACTCTTGGCGGTCGGCAGGCCGGTCGCCAATTGTTTGAGGATATCGACAACACCAACTGGTAACTCAGCTTTTTCGAGTCTTGTCTTCAGGCGTTCAATCGTGCGACTCAGGCGATCGTCGGTGACCGGTTTCAACAAGTAATCCGCCGCTTGCCGGTCGAATGCCTCAACCGCGTATTGGTCATAGGCGGTAACGAACACGACGTGAGTCTTTGCGTCCAGGCGAGACGCGACCTCCAGCCCCGTCAGACCGGGCATGCGTATATCAAGAAAAACGATGGCTGGGCTTTCATCATCGAACAGTCGCATCGCCTCAAGGCCGTTTTTGGCTATTCCAACAATAGTGAGTTCTGGCCAGAGCGCGTTGAGCCGGTCGTTCAGGTAGTTGGCAAGATGTTGTTCGTCGTCGGCGATGATCGCGGTCGGGTTGGTGGTCATACGGGCTCACATTTGTAGTTTCGATTGAGGCTCCCGCGCCCACTGCATTGGGCTTGGGCGCTCACAGGCGCGCCCCATGGGGCGCGAATTC
>JBDTPE010000479.1:0-2870 GCA_039932875.1 Betaproteobacteria bacterium
CACCCGGTCAACAACAAACGCATCCTCGACAAGTTGGCCGACGATTTTCAGGCCGCCGATGGGGTAAGGACTCGCTGGTACTGCGGATGGATACACGACGGATTTGTCGCGTTGGAAAAAATTCTTGAAAAGCGCAAGGTTCAAAGCGCCTTTTGCGTTGGCGAGACCCCGACCATCGCCGATATCTGCCTTATTCCGCAGGTGGCTAACGCAAATCGCTTCAAGTGTGCGCTCGACTCGTTCCCACGGATTGTTGAAATCTATCACCACGCAATGAAGCTATCGGCATTTCACGACGCGCAGCCATCGAAGCAGCCGGATTTCCCGACACCGGAAAAGTTGAAGCTCTAGCATTGGGGCGGCTCATGGCGGCAAATGGTTCCAGAAGTGTCGCCAGTGCTAGAGTTTGTCAATTGCCGCCACACTCTGGCCAAGTCGGTCATTTCCCGTTGCAAGCTGGAACCTTTCTCGTCACCCACGGTAAGTAAGGTAAACCACCTTACATCATGCCCTTGACTGACCCAACCCAAGACCTGGCCCTGCTGGCCGAGATGCATAACGGTAATGCCGCTGCATTCGAGGCTCTTTATCGCCGGCACCAGGCGCATCTGTACCGCTTCGCCTTGCTTCGCTGTGGCTCTGAAGATACTGCCGCAGATATTGTTCAGGAGATTTTTTTGGCTTTGCTCAAGAACACCTTGAAATTTGACCCTACCCGCGGCGTGCTGCAAGGTTTTCTATTCGGTGTGGCCAGAAATCTGGTGTTGAAACACGAGCAATCGCGCTATCGCTTTGTTGCCAATGCGCCCACAGACGACAGCAACGAATTGGAAGACATGCTGGTCGATCCGGCACCGGAGCCCTCACAACGACTTCTCGATCAGGAACAGGCCGAAAACGTGCGCCGCGCGCTTCAGTTGCTTGCGCCGCATTACCGCGACGTCGTCATCCTTTATGAAATGCACGATCTCTCCTATGTGGAAATTGCGCAGATCTGCAATATCGACATCGGTACCGTTCGGTCCCGACTGTCACGGGCGCGCGCCAAATTGGTGGTGCTGCTACGGCCGGATTTTCAGGAAATGGACAAAGGTATGCAGTACACGCTAAAGGCGCATCAACAGGAAGCAACGTTATGAACACGAAAGACGCGCAACCGAACACATCGGCAGTGACACCTGAGCACGAGCGCTGGCTGGATGCGCAGCTTAAAGACTTGCGCGCCTCCACCGAGGTACTCGCTGCACCAGCGCATCTGGAGACATCGCTGATGTCTGTCTTCAAAGCGCATCACAAGAAGCGCACTCGCAGTCAATTTTTCGCGCAGTGGTTTGCACCAGGCTTCGCGCTCGCAGCGAGCGCTGGCATGTCAGCCTGGATGGTACTGGCGCCGATGGCGCAACCAGCTCTTGATAGTGCGTCCTATTTGGCCGCCATCGATTCCGCCAGCGTTGCAGACACACCCTTCATTGCCTTGCAATCGTTGGAACAAATCGCCATCGAACCACGGCCACGATTGATTGAGACCGATGTCCCCCGTGTCTGGCTCGCCTCTTATGGCGTCGCCGTCAGTCCGGAATCGGCGAGCGATTCACTGCGAGCAGAGATGCTAGTAAGCGCCAGCGGCCAGCCGTTGGCGATGCGCTTCCTTCCCTGATTCTCCACCACAATTATTTGACCAAACACTCAAGACCTCACGAAAGGCAAACATCATGAAATTTCGAATCAATCCACTTCATTCCGCCCTCCTCGCGACGTTCGTTATGTCCGGCCCATGTCAATTTTCTCAAGCGGCTGCACTGGATCCCACCTCGGAACGAAACAACGAAGTTCGTGCCGTGATCATCGACGGCCATCCGGTAGTCGAGAGTAATCAAGGTACGGTCGACGTTTTCGTCGCGCAAAGCGAGCCTGGCAGCAACAAGAGAGAGGTCAAGGTGATCACGACTGGCCGCGACTTCAATGTACAAGATATGCCAGGGATGCCGGATATCGACGTTATCGTTTCCAACGCGGTCGCCGAAGCATTTTCCGGTGGCTCCGTGATTTCAGCCGCAAAAAATATAAAGAACGCACCCTATAGCGCTGAAGTCATTTCCGAAAAAATACAGACCTTGCCGGACGGCAATCAGATTACGCGCAAGACAACGACCATGTCATTCCGCGACAGCGCCGGCCGAACCCGTCAGGAAACTCGCGATGCCAAAGGCGAGATCAGGTCAATCCAGGTCAACGACGTTGTGGAGGGCTCGCGCTATGTCATTCATCCCTCCCGGAAAACTGCCACCAAAATCGACATCAACAAGGATTTGCAGAAGCGTATTGAGGAGGCCCGGGAGAAGGCGAAATTGATGGCCAAGGATGGCTTGGCGCATATCATCGAGCGCAGCGGTCCGCGGGGTGAGGAAATTATTGTCAAGCGAGTAGAGCTGGCTCCCGCCGAAGGCAATAAAGGTAGCCGTGAAGAAGTGAAGGTTGTCGTTACGCGCGGCACCGACCCAAAATACACTGTTAGCGAGTCAGGGACAGTTCATATGGAATCAAAGCAAATTGAGCACCGCAATATGTATCTAGCGGAATTGGCCCCGCTGAACAAATTGGGCAATCTGTTTATGGACAGCAAATGGTCGAGCAAGTCCACGACGACGCAACTGGGTACCAAGGATATTGAGGGCGTGCGAGCGGAAGGTAAGAACGTCAGCTACACGATTGCCGCCGGCGAAATCGGTAACAAAAATCCGATCATTGTGATCACCGAGACATGGACATCACCTGAATTGCAGGTTGTCATGTACTCAAAACACAGCGATCCGCGCGTCGGGGACACCATTTATCGCCTTGCAAATGTAAGGCGCGTTGAGCAGCCTGCC
>JBDTPE010000480.1:0-2866 GCA_039932875.1 Betaproteobacteria bacterium
GAGCACATCGATGAAACCAGTCGGTATTTTCAGACACTCAATCACGGAAGGTCCGGGCTATTTTGCCACATATCTTGACCACCGCAAGGTTCCGTGGCGCTTGTTAAAGTTGGACGAAGGCGAGCCGGTTCCTGCAGATGCAGGCGCATTTTCGGGCTTAAGTTTCATGGGCGGGCCGATGAGCGTGAACGACGACCTGCCGTGGATATCACCCGTGCTGGAACTGATACGCAGCGCCGTGCGTGCCGACCTGCCCGTCATCGGTCACTGCCTTGGCGGGCAGTTGATGTCCAGGGCGCTGGGTGGCGTGGTGTCACGCAACCCGGTAAAGGAAATCGGCTGGGGGCGGGTGGACTTGCTGCCGGGCGAGGAGAGCCGGCGCTGGCTGGGTGACCAGACTTCATTCGTATCGTTTCATTGGCACGGCGAGACGTTCACCATACCACCGACCGCGGTGCGCCTTGCCGCCAGCGCCTATTGCACTAACCAGATGTTTTCATTCGGAAAACATATCGGTATGCAGTGTCACGTGGAAATGACGCCGGAGCTGATTGCGACCTGGTGCAGCGACTGGAGCAGCGAAGGGCATGCACTGGCGCAACAAACGCCATCGGTGCAGACACCGCAGGAAATGCTTACAGCCGTCAACGAAAAGACCACCACGCTCCATCGCGTTGCAGAGCGAATTTATGGTGAATGGCTAAAGGGGCTTGCGCGCTGAGTGTAAAAACCACACTCAGTCCCGAAAGTTCTTGTACTGTAAAGGAAAATCCGTTATCGACTTGCGCACCAGTGCTATCGCGTCCTGCAGTAAATCCTTCTTGGCGCCGGAAATGCGCACCACATCGCCCTGGATGCTGCCCTGGACCTTCATCTTGCTGTCCTTGATCAGCTTCACAAGTTTCTTGCCGAGATCCTGATCCACGCCTTCGCGGACCTTGATGATCTGTTTGACCTTGCCGCCGCTGATGGTTTCGACTTTGCCCAGATCGAGGCAGCGTACATCGATACCGCGCTTGGCGAGCCGGCCCGTCAGCACGTCGCGCACCTGGCCGAGTTTGAAATCGTCGTCACCGAAAGCCGTCAGCGTTTTTTCCTTGTCGTTGATTTCCACGCGCGCGTCCGAGCCCTTGAAATCGAAGCGGGTGGAGACTTCCTTGTTGGTCTGGTCCAGCGCGTTGCGCACTTCCGCCTGATTGACTTCAGATACGATGTCGAACGAAGGCATGAGCGATCCTGGTTCAGTGAGTTGAAAAACGCGATGATTATACCCGCATGGATGATGCTGGCGGTGTATGCGGCGCACGCGGCAGGCTGCAGGGGCCTCCGCTCAATGGGTTACTTTACGGCCGAGCCAGTTTGATGCGGTACGACGTCAGCGGCAGCCCCGTGCCGTCATTGAATTCGGCTGCGGACTCTACCGCGAGTTTCGCCAGGTCTTCGGCATTGCGATTCCTGTCGCTAAAGGTGGCGAACAGAGCGCCCATGGCGTAGTCCGCGCCGCTGCCAAAGGCATAAAAACGCGAAAACTCCTGCACGGTACGGTGCGCGGCCACGCCAAAGATGCCGTGCTTGTTGGCAAGCAGCACGTCCACGCGCGTGGATTCCACCGGGTCGTCGCTGCCCGCACTGGCATTGAGGAAATATTCTTCCTTCATTACCGCATGCATGGCCTGCCACGTCCTGAAAATATTGTGTACCGTATCGAAGCGCGCTGCGACCTTGGGCCGCGCGAAGTAATCCGCCAGCATCGCTTTGAAAGTGGTATTGCCGGTGATCGCCAGTACCGTGTCGCGTACCTTGAATGTTTTATGGTTGTTGACGATGTAGTCTGCAGTTTCCTTGCCGGAGCCCCATTTGGTCATGGTGTCTGCGGCGATGGCGACATACCCATTTTTGCGGACGACGGCGATGGTGGTCATTATCAGTAGGCTTACTTGAAATGGCAGACGTAATCGAGCATCTCCAGCGTTTCGATCTCAAACGCCGAATTTGCGGGGACTTCGAATGTCTCGCCCGCGCGCACGCTGCGCCAATCTGTGGCACCAGGCAGTTTCACCTTGCATACGCCGGCGTTGATTTCCATGACCTCCGGAGCGCCGGTATTGAAAGTAAGCTTGCCCGGAAAAATCACGCCCACGCTTTTGCGTGAGCCATCCGCGAACAGTACCGTGTGGCTTACACATTTGCCGTCAAAGTAGACGTTGGCTTTCTTGACGACGCTGACGCCATCAAACTGGTGAAATTGCGACATGTTGTTCCTTCCTACTTGCGGCTTTTATTCAGTTTGGCGGCGATGCGCAGTCTTAACGCATTCAGGCGTATGAACCCGGCGGCATCCGCTTGATTGTAGGCACCCTTGTCATCCTCAAAGGTCGATATGGCAGGATCAAACAACGAGTTGGGTGAGGTGCGGCTGACGGTCATCACCGTGCCTTTATAGAGCTTGACGCGCACGCTTCCGTTGACAGACGCTTGCGATGCGTCCATCAGCGATTGCAGCAGTTGCCGCTCCGGGCTGAACCAGTAGCCGTTGTAGACCAGGCGCGCGTAGCGTGGCATCAGGTCATCTTTCAGCGCCAGTACTTCACGGTCGAGGGTGATCGATTCCATGGCACGATGCGCTTTGAGCATGATGGTGCCGCCGGGTGTTTCATAACAGCCGCGAGATTTCATGCCGACATAGCGGTTCTCAACGAGATCGAGCCGGCCCACGCCGTGTTTGCCGCCGAGTTGATTGAGCTTTTCGAGCACGCGCGCTGCTGAAAGTTTTTTGCCATTGATCGCCACGATGTCGCCGCGGCTGTAGGTAAGCTCTACCACCTCGGGCTTGTTCGGCGCTTTTTCCGGTGACACAGTGATACGC
>JBDTPE010000481.1:0-2858 GCA_039932875.1 Betaproteobacteria bacterium
GCATGTGCTGAAATCTCCATCAGCAACGAAGGTGTCCTGAAAATTCATCGCATCGTCGCCGCGACTGACTCTGGCCATGCAGTTAATCCGCAGCAGATCGAAGCACAGGTTGAAGGCTCATTTGTGTACGGACTTTCTGCGGCGTTGTACCAGGAATGCACGGTAAAGGATGGTCGCATCGAGCAGACCAACTTCCATAACTACCCATCGATGAAGCTTGCAGATATGCCTGCTGTTGAAACCATCGTTATGCCTTCGGGGGGATTCTGGGGTGGTGTGGGCGAGCCGACGATTGCGGTTGCGGCACCCGCCGTGTTGAACGCGATTTTTGCGGCGACGGGAAAACGCATTCGTGATTTGCCACTGAAAAATCATAGCTTGAAGGCATGATGACTGAGGCGCGACGAAATTGATCAGGCAACAGAAATTGATGCGTTCTGCATTTTCAAGTGCCGGATGAATAACCTGCAATCGCGCCGCGCCTTCGTCAAGGCAAGCACGGGCATCGCTGTAAGCGTGCTCGTACAACCGTCTACAGTACTCGCACAAAGTGATTCGCTCGCCGCAGTCGTGCGCGAGTACGCGGGCGCTGCCGCCGTGCGCGAAGGCCGCGTGAAGCTCGATATCGCAGCGCTCGTCGACAACGGCAACAGCGTACCGATCGAGGTCACCGTCGAGAGCCCGATGACCGATGCAGACCATGTCGTCGGCATCGCCATCTTCAATGAAAAAAACCCGGAGCGCGATGTCGCGCAATTTACGCTTGGGCCGCTGGCTGGCCGCGCGCACGTTACTACCCGCATACGCCTCGCCTCCACACAAAAATTGGTTGCCGTGGCGAAAATGAGCGACGGGTCATGCTGGAGCCATACCGTCAACGTTGTGGTCACGCTCGCTGCGTGCATAGAAGAGTAAAACGAAGGCACTGTGGCACGCACGCTCATCACCGTTCCCTCCACTGCCAGGCGCGATGAGATCATCGACATCCGCGTACTCATTCAGCACCCCATGGAAACCGGTTACCGTCGCAGCAGCGAGGGCGCGATGCTGTCGCGCAACCTCATCCGCCGCTTTACTTGCGTGTTTGAGGAAAATGGAAAGATTGGCAACGGCGTGCCCGTCTTCAGCGCAATGCTGTATGCGGCTGTGGCGGCAAATCCTTTCCTGATGTTCCACGCGCGCGTCACAAACAGCGGCACTTTCATTTTTAACTGGGAAGGCGACAACGGGTTTGTGCAGAGCGAGCGTGCCTTGATTAAGGTGACGTAAACAAGGCTTAACCCAGGCGCTCCAAATCTGCGCTGCGCGCTACACCGTGTGCCGCCGGACCCACGCCACCAAATCGTTCGCCCCGACCGCGCCGGAAAGGCGATCAATTTCCTGCCCACCTTTGAAGAGAATCATCGTCGGAATGCTACGAATACGGTACTTTGCACTTGCGACAGGTGAAGAGTCTGAATCGACCTTCACAAAGCGGACATCGGGCAGCAATGACGCCGCCGTGGCGAATTGTGGTGCCATCGTCTTGCACGGACCGCACCATGCAGCCCAGAAATCGACGAGTACCGGCAGTTCGGTATTGGCAACAAAGCCGGGAAGGCTCGTATCAGTGAGCGCCACCGGCTCTGCGTTCATCAGTGCTGCCTTGCACCGACCGCAGACAGGGCCTGCGTGCAGGCGTTCATCGGGTACGCGATTGGTGGTGCCGCATGCTGCGCAGACAAGATGCATGATATTCCCCTAGCAGCCCGGCTCGACACCAAACTTGCGCAGCAGCGATTCCATCAGGCACCACTTGCTGAGGCCGCTTTGCAGCAGGTTGGCGCCAACAAATGCCGTAAATGCGAGCCACCATTGGCTCATAAAGATCGGACTGCCGGGCATGCCCAGCGCCAGCGATAGCAGAATAAAGAGCCCGGCAACGATGCGAACGATTCGCCATGTGGTCATGATGTTTCTCCTTCAGGTTGGATGACGACGGGATCACCTGACCTAGCCGGTGTGCGGCCGCGGTAGGCGATGAAGTACAACAACGGAATCACCACCAATGTCAGTAAGGTGGAGACGAAAATGCCGAAAATCAAGGAGATCGCGAGGCCATTGAAGATGGGGTCGTCGAGAATGAAGAATGCCCCCAGCATCGCCGCAACGCCTGTGAGGATGATCGGTTGCGCGCGGGTGATGGCCGATTGCACGACAGCTTCTTTGAACGGCACGCCGTCGCGTATCTGCAGATTGATGAAATCCACCAGCAGAATGGAATTTCGCACGATGATGCCTGCCAACGCGATCATGCCGATCATGCTGGTCGCCGTGTACGGCGCGCCGAGCAAGGCGTGACCGGGCATGACGCCGACGATGGTCAGCGGAATCGGTGCCATGATGATCAACGGCGTGAGGTAGGAGCCGAATTGCGCGACCACCAACAGGTAGATAAGTATCAAGCCGACCGCGTAGGCGGCGCCCATGTCGCGGAAGGTTTCGTATGTAATTTGCCACTCGCCATCCCACTTGATGGCGTACTCGCGATAGGCGTCTTCCGGTGGACGGATGAAGTATTCAGCCATCTTGCCGCCACCCGGCGTTTGTATCGCACTGATTTCTGAGCGCATCGCGAACATGCCGTAGAGCGGGCTGTCGACCTTGCCAGCCATGTCGCCAACAACATAGTTGACCGGATGCAGGTCCTTGTGAAAAACGGGTTGCTCGCGCAGCGTATCGCTGACGACGACCAGTTCGCGTATCGGCACCAATTTGTCGGCGGCAGTGCGCACCTGTAGCTGCAGCAAGGTATCGATTTCGCCGTGCTGTTCGGGCGGCAACTGGATGGTCGCCGCCACCGGATACTTGCTGCCATC
>JBDTPE010000482.1:0-2855 GCA_039932875.1 Betaproteobacteria bacterium
GGGCTCGTACATCGCCAAATGCGGATGCCGCTCAAGGTTAGCGGTCAGTTCCTGATGCGAATGCGTAATTTGGTCAAACGCCGGTGGCGCATCCAGCGTTTGCCTGGCGGCGGCGCCGATCCAGCGCGCCAGGTTTGCCTGGGCACGGGCAATGTTGCGCTCGGCGTCGGTGGTACGGTCGGACAACTGCGCCACGGCCAGGCGTGCGGCGAACGGGTCTGCCGCCTGCCCCTTGCCCCCGGCGAGAGCGGCTTGCGCGGCGGTGACCTGCAATTCGCTTTCCCGCGACAGGTCTTTCAGCAACTCGAGCTGGCGTTCCGCGAAGTAACGCTCGATCCACGCCAGCGCCACATCGCGATGGACGTTCAGCCGGGTCAGCACGAGCACGGCCGCTTCCTTTTGCACCTCTGCGGTGGCGCGATCGCCGCGCAGCTTCAGCTTTTCATCGCGCGTGAACTCCTGCATGAAGCCGATCTTGCGCATGGTCATGGATTCACGGGTGAGATTGAAGCGGTCGGCACCGTCGGTCGGCACATTCTCGATGCCGGCGATCAGCTTTGGATCGGACTGCTCGCCCGCACCAAGGCTCGCCTGCTGCGCGGCCCGCAGCGCTGCACCTTGCGCGTCGATTTGCGGTGCATCGTTGATGGCAATGCGCTGGGCTTCGACAAGCGACAGCGCCGGCGCGGCATGGCCGGCGAGACTGGCCATCGCGACGGCGACCAGTGACAGACGGGATAAACGCGTTACGCAAAGAAGACGGAAAACCATTGCACCCTCCAGACAAAAAACTACAAAGCCCGGACTCCGGCGGAGTCAGGCAGTCAAGGGAGGCAGGCCGTCAGATGCGGAAGCAGCAGTTCCGAATGGAATGCGGGGGGGAGGTCGCGTGCAGGAGTGAGCGCGCCGGTGCCGTTGCGGCGAGGGGCGCGGGTGGATCAATCGGCAGCGAGATCATGAATGCCGGGAAAAATGAGACAAACGCCAGCGACGCTGGCACGTCATTGACATTTTGCTGGCCGTTGTCGCAATGTTTCTGGCACAGCGCCGGCGATGCCGGATCGCGCCCGCTGGCATCGATTTCCGCCGTGTCCGCCGCGCCGGAGACCTGAACCGATCCCGCGAGTTGCAGGGGACAGGCGTAGACCGACACGGCCAACTGTGCGAACAGCACCGCGGCAATGCCGAGCAGACTGACCAGTTTGCGGGTAACGCGACTCATGACAACGACGTCATCTTTCAAAAGAGGACCGGATGGACACATCCTAGCCGGAGTTCGGTGGCAGTGTTTGATCTTGGTCAAATTCCCGGCGGGAAAGTTCGGCGCGCCACCGTCCCCGTCAACGTGCGGATCGCCATTTGGCGGGCTTTCCCAGGCCCTTTCGGGCATGTATCCCATAGCAGCAAGTAACTATTTTTTGGGCACGAACAGGCCGCACACAATCCAATAGCAAAGCCAAACGAGGGCAATCCAAACGCCACCAATGAAGAAGGATGCGGCTACCTCGCCAGATTTTGACGAAATGAACAAACCAAAGGCGATCCCAATCACGCCAAGCACGGTCAATGCAATCGCTGGTCGGAATAGAAACGCCCTGACGTTCATGCCCACCAGTTTAGCAGGCAATAAAAAAGCCGCTGGTTGGGCGGCTTGGCTGACTACGATTTAGGTTGAGCAACTTTAGGCGCGGGGATTGCACCGAATCTCAATTCGTATTGTCTTATGGTCTCCACAAGATTTAGCGAGACCGCCTTTGCAAATCCCGGCGACATCATTATGTGCGCGTAATCCACTGG
This sequence comes from Betaproteobacteria bacterium, assembly GCA_039932875.1. GTDB lineage: Bacteria > Pseudomonadota > Gammaproteobacteria > Burkholderiales > Usitatibacteraceae > UKL13-2. Next base: position 1,798 of record JBDTPE010000482.1, read on the forward strand.
GGCCACTTTGCCAATTTCCACCTCTTCGAGCCTGCCAAAAGTCAATTGAATGTCCCAATCGGATATTCCGGCACGCAAATTATTTGAGTAGATGATCCGAAAGTGTGGCGACTTGATGGACGCCGCTTTTTCCATCTGCACAGTATCACGCCGATCGTTTTTCTTAACGCTCATGATATTTCCTTATTTATTTTGTGCCAATCTCTACCGCGTGAAATGTAGCCTCATCAGAGGGAAGCGTTACAAAGTTGCTGCTGGTTGATGGCATTGCGACACCCGTTGGCAGTTCCACAACTTTCATATGCGTATCTTCCAATTCCTTGCGTTGATACTCGGCTATCACTTCAGCACGAGGAATAAGAGTGATGGCTAGACGAGCATCAAGAGCGGAGGCAACCCGCAAAAGTGTTTTGAAATTCCATCCGGAATATTCAGCGCTTTCAATGCGAGAAACGGCCGACTGTTTCATTTCGCAGAGCTCAGCAAATTTGATCTGGCTAAGCTCTTGCAACTCGCGCAACTCTTTAATTTTTGAGGCTATGTCATCGCTCGCACGTTCCGAAAAAAATGCATCAAAGTATTCTTTATCTGCAAATTTCTCCGCCAAATTTAGCTTAATGGGTTTTGTAGAGTCCACTGGCCTTCTCCCTCTCTGCGCGAAGCATCTCGCGCCGTTGTTTGGCTAGCACAATCGTCCCTCTCGGAACCCTGTCGGTTTTCTTAATGATCGCGACCACAAAAATAATCTGCCTCTCTGGCTCGTAGTAATACAGGACTCGCGCAGTTTTGGCGCGTAACTCGAAAATTCCATCTTCAAGATGCTTGCAGATTGGCTCGCGCGCTTGATTTCCTCGCTCACGCAAAATATCAAGGCGACTGTCGAGTGAGACACGAATATCAGGCGAACATTCATGTTCATAGAACCTGCTGAACTCATCCCTAAATTCTAGGAGAGTCCACATATTATCACTTTTTTGTATTTTTTGCAAATCATATACTTGACAGTCTATCACAAAGTTGTGATAATTGGGGCATTCGATAAAGATACGTCGATTGCC
>JBDTPE010000483.1:0-2843 GCA_039932875.1 Betaproteobacteria bacterium
CAGGCACAGCAGGCGCAACCCACCCTTGGTTGCTGCAATCAAGGGGTCAGAAAGACAACCAAAGGCGATTTTCATGCCCTACCCGCGAAAAAGTTGGCCAGATTGTTGTTTAAATATCAAGAGCGCAATGGAATCAAAGTGTAAGCCAATTGCCCACCCGTTTCAATTTGTCATTGCGCTAACTATGAAGGCTGCATCAGTAGCGCACTCGGGGCATCACGCGCGCAACAAATCGATACAGGCGTATTGAGTTATTTGCAGAGCGCTGCCGGCTTTCGCACAAAGCCGGATTTACGTTCCGTCAGCGACTCCAGAAACGCCACTACGTCGTTGATTTCCTGATCCGACAGTTTCAGCGGTATCAGCATGCCATCGACAGGCACGGCATCCGCTGTCACGTCACCGGCATAAATATGTGCCTGATGCAGCAGCGTCAAATCAATTTCCGAGTAGTGCCGTACCACATCACGCAGCGTGGCCAGGTGACCATTGATCTCGTGAAATTCGCCATGCGAAAACGCCGCTCCGACATGACACAGATTGCAACTGCCCTTGCCGGTAAAAATGCGCAGGCCGCGACGTGCGCTTTCAGGATAAGCCGCCGCGGCTTTCCAGTTTGATTTCGCCAGCGCATCGCGGAAATCATCAAACGCGCTGCGTCCCGTCACCAGCGTCTCCAGAAATGCCGCCAGCGCCTTGCCCACGTCGAGCATCAGTGATTCGTCATCCATCGGTGGGGGCGCATTAAAGGCTTTGCGGTAACGGCACAATAAATCGGGATTACCGCGCACGCGCTGCGCCACTTGTTTGTCGCTGGCCGCGAGTTCGCGCGCGTCGAGAAAAGGCCGCACACTCTGCGACCACAAACTGTCGTTGCCGCCGTCCCAGCCAAACCAGCGGTTGTAGCGCGCGTTGGCAATGCTCGGCGTATTGCGGTCAACTTCACTCAGGGCTACACCGAGCTTGCGGCCGTCGCTCCAGTTTTTTTCGGGAATGTGACAGGTGGCGCACGACACCGTGTCATGGGGTGAAAAGCCGGTATCAAAAAAAAGGAACTCGCCCAGCGCGATGGCGTTGGCGTTACCCGACACGCGATTACTCACATCACGTGTCCACGGCGCGGGCCATGGGCCGTGGCTCAGCACCGACTGAATTTCAGCGGCAGAAAATCCGAGCGGATTATTCTGCGCACGCGCCGAACCCAACGCGGCGACCGCGGCTGCCGCGAGCAGGATACCCGTGAATATCCGAAAACGCATGAGCCCCGCAATCATGAAATTCAAGTTCCCCGTCCCCACAACCCGCATTAGCGCCGCAGCACGAACTGCAGGCCGGTTTCATATCCCGGCATGCTTGCGAATTGCGGCAGCTTCATTTCTTTCTCAACCGGGTCCCAGCATTTGCCCTGCTGTGCTTCTGCTTTGACGGCGGCAGAGGCGGTTTGCCGTACGTTGAGTGTGGTTTGCACGTCCTGCTTGGTGCCGAGCCGTACACCCACGCCGGGATGGCCGGGGCGAATATGTGTAGTGATGGCCAGCCAACGATGCAGCGCGCGTAGCATACCTTTTTCAACATGGCATCGGCATGCGCCCTATCTACAATAATCCTCTTTGTTCTAATAAATGTTTAAAAACAAATAGTTATACCTTTCGTTCGTTGCCGGTAAAGCGTTGCGGGCATTGCAATCTATCTTTGATCCACGCCATTGACAACGCCAGGTACGCGTTACACCATCATCGTGTGCAACACAACCAGGGAGCGGATCATGGGTACATTCAAAAGGATAGTGGCGGCCATTGCGGCGACAGTGATGTTTGCCGCATTACTGAATGGCTGCGGCAAGAGCAAGGAGATGGAAGCGGCCGAAGCCGCGGCCGCAAAGATGGTGGAAGCCGCGAAGAAAATGGAAGAGTCAGTAAAGTCTACCAAATCGGACACCCCGCAGACGCCGCAACAGGCGATGAAACAGGGGGCTGATGCGTTGGCCGCCGCAGCGAGCGCCATGGGTGCATTGACGGGTGGTGGCGCGGGCGCTGTGGAGCCGGTGGATTTCCGTGAACTGCAAGCCCTGCTGCCTGAAACGCTGGGCGGAATGAAACGCGGCGACGCGAAAGGTGAAAAAGTCGGTGCCATGGGTATCAAGGTATCGAATGCCGAGGCCACTTATAGTGCGGGAGAGAACCGCATTAAAGTGAAGATAGTCGACACGGGGTCGATGAGTGGGGTTGCCGGCATGGCCGCGTGGGCGATGATCGATATCGACAGCGAAAACAGTGCGGGATACGAGAAAACCTCCAACGTGGCCGGCCGCAAGACCTATGAGAAATGGATGAAGGACGGCAAGCGCGGTGAACTTAACACCATCGTCGCTTCACGTTTCATGATCGAGATCCGCGGTGAGGGCGTGGAAATGAAAGACCTCAAGCAGGCGGCTGCGGCTCTGGATTACAAAAAGCTCGAAGCATTGAAGAGCGCTGCGCCGGTGGCAGCAGCCTCAAAGTAGTGCTTTGTTGTAGGCGATTAGTCTTGCGCTGACAGTCAGTGTCATGCGCGATCGTGTGACCAACTGCTATCGGCTATTACCGGTCGGTCCGCGTCGCCTTCCAATTTCCTCGCAAACAGTCATTGGCAGCTGGCACTTGACGGATCGAACGACCTACCACTACATTGTCATCCCGCCCTTCATACGGCATTGCACGGAGACCCCCCAATGGTAAAGCTCTCGTTGCTCGCTGTTTTCGGAATGGTATTGGTGGCGCCCCGCGTTACCTATTCGCAAGCCTACCCGTCTAAACCGATTCGTGTGATCGTGCCCTTCCCGGCTGGTGGCTTGCCGGATATTG
>JBDTPE010000484.1:0-2842 GCA_039932875.1 Betaproteobacteria bacterium
TACTCCACCGCCGGATTGGCTGCAATTTTCTTGGCGATCGCTTCAACTTCTGCCAACGGCAACGACTGCGGCAGACTCAACACCTGTGCGCCGGTTGCCATCTCGCGCACATAGGTGAGCTCTAGCCCGGCAGAATCGGACAACTCTCGCATGGACCGGCCGGTGGACTGACTCGCCGACAATCCGGTGTTTGCAGTTACGCGCTCGCGAAACTTGACGATCAGGCGGTCTGCGGAGCCACGCCAACTCGCCGAGGCAATCGTTGAAACGGGTGAGTCTTCAGTGGACGCGGCGACCGATGAAAGGTTTACGGCGCCAAGCAAAATCAAGCAAACAATCGGTTTGTTTTTGAACATGAGCAATGCTACTCGCTTGGTTAATAGGACAGACGATCACGCGGGCTAAAGTTTGTAACTATTCGCGATGTAAACGCGAAAGCCACAGGCACAATTACGATCGGTGATAGGTTGCAGATGTGGGATGAGCCGAAATTATAGAAGTACCCGTTCGATGCCGCCCTCGTTAGCCTTTTTGACGTACTCGGGCATCCAGTTCTTGCCCAGCACATGTTTGGCTATTTCAACCACGATGTAATCCGCTGTCGTGCCGCTGTCATTGTCAAACCGGGACAAGCCCTGCAAGCATGAAGGGCAAGAGGTAAGTACTTTTACGTCGCCCGCGAAGCCGTCCTTGCGTAAATCATCTGCACCTTTGCGCATCTCTTCTTCCTTGCGAAACCGCACCTGGGTGGAAATGTCGGCGCGCGACGCGGCCAACGTGCCCGATTCGCCACAACAGCGCTCGTTCTGCTCAACCGCAGACCCCATCAATTCGTTCACTACTTTCATCGGCTGGTAGGTTTTCATCGGTGAATGGCAGGGGTCGTGATACATATAGCGCGTACCTGTAACGCCTTCCAGTTTCACGCCTTTTTCCATTAAATACTCATGGATATCCAATAGTCGGCAGCCGGGAAATATCTTCTCGAATTCATATTTTTGCAACTGGTCCATGCAGGTTCCGCAGGACACGATAACGGTCTTGATATCCAGGTAGTTCAAGGTATTGGCCACACGATGGAACAGCACCCGATTGTCGGTAATGATTTCCTGACCTTTGTCGGCGTTGCCCGAGGCCGTCTGCGGATAGCCGCAACAAAGATAACCGGGTGGCAATACCGTCTGCACGCCGACGTGATAAAGCATCGCCTGCGTCGCGAGCCCAACCTGCCCAAACAAGCGTTCGGACCCACAGCCGGGGAAGTAGAAAACCGCTTCAGTATCCACGCCGGCTTTCTGAGCGTCGCGAATGATCGGCACCACTTTGTTGTCCTCGATATCCAGCAGCGCACGGGCGGTTTTCTTCGGCAAACCACCCGGCATGGGCTTATTGATGAAGTGAATGATCTGCGCCTTGATGGCGGGCTTACCCACTGTGGCGGGCGGTCGTTTGGTCTGCATCTGCGGCAGTAGAAATTTTCTAGCCAGCGAGTGCGCGAAGCGCTGTACTTTGTAGCCCCAGTCGATCATCAAGGTCTTGACGATCTTGATCGTCGTTGGATCGGTGGCGTTCAAATAAAACATCGCAGCGGCGGTGCCGGGATTGAATTTCTGCTTGCCTTCCTTGCGCAATAAATTCCGCATCGCGACGGAGACATCGCCGAAATCGATGTCTACCGGGCACGGGTTTTCGCATTTGTGGCAAACCGTACAGTGGTCGGCGACATCGGAGAACTCGTCGAAGTGACGTAGAGAAACACCGCGCCGCGTCTGCTCCTCATAGAGAAACGCCTCGATCAGCAGCGAGGTTGCAAGTATCTTGTTACGCGGGCTGTAGAGCAGGTTTGCGCGCGGCACGTGGGTGGCGCAGACCGGCTTGCATTTGCCGCAGCGCAGGCAATCCTTGATCGAATCGGCAATGGCACCGATGTCGGATTGCTCAAGAATCAGCGATTCGGCACCCAGCAAACCAAAGCTTGGCGTATAAGCACGGCCCATGTCACCGCCCGGTAGCAGTTTGCCGGCATTGAAGCGGCCTTCCGGATCGATGCGCTGCTTGTAATCGATGAAAGGCTGCTTTTCTTCCGCTGTCAGGAACTCGAATTTGGTAATGCCAATACCGTGCTCACCGGAAATCACGCCATTCAACTTTCGCGCAAATGCCATGATGCGCGCAACGGCTGCGTGCGCTTCCTGCAGCATCGCGTAGTCGTCGGAATTCACCGGGATATTGGTGTGAACGTTGCCGTCACCGGCGTGCATATGCAGCGCAACGAACACACGGCTGTGCAGCACCTCCTTGTGGACGGCATCGAGACGTTCCTGCACTTTTCCAAACATGCGACCGGAAAAAATCTCGTGCAACGGTTGGCGAATTTCGGACTTCCATGACGCGCGAATTTGATGGGTTTGCAGCAGGTCGAACAACGTCAGACCCGGCGTATCCGAACCCGGCACGTTTTCGATGTCCATCCCGGCGCTTTGCAACGCAGCACCGAGCGCGGTCAACGGCTGATCAAGGTTGTCGAGATAGCACTGCCAGCGGTCGCCGACCGCGCGCAACAATTCCAATGCATCCTGACGCCGCATGCCGATCAACTCTTCACGCGAAATCTTCTCGTCGTCGGCGTCCAGAGGTAGTCGGTCTTCCATGCATTTAATCAGTGCGTCCACCAACCGCAATTTGTTTTTTAGCGAAAGCTCGATGTTGATGTGTTCAATCCCATCGGAGTAGTCGCCTAGACGGTCGAGCGGGATGACCACGTCTTCATTGATCTTGAAGGCATTTGTGTGTTTGGCGATGGCGGCGGTACGGGCGCGATCAAGCCAGAATTTCTTGCGGG
>JBDTPE010000485.1:0-2842 GCA_039932875.1 Betaproteobacteria bacterium
GTCTTGACTGGCGAAGGCGTGTCGATTCAGGATCTTGGTGACTCCACGATTGAAGTAACGTTGGCAGACCTCAAGTTTCCCGCGCAGGATGACGGCTTCATCTGGCTTCGTCAGTCAAAACACGACGACCTTCGCTTTGTATCAGCCATCGACGTGATTCGAGGAAACGTCATCCGCGACAGACTTGAGAACAAAATTATCCTTGTCGGCATCACCGGGCTCGGATTATTCGACTTCAAGACGACCGCGCTTCGCCAAGCCATACCTGGCGTAGAGATACATGCGCAGTTGATCGAGCAACTGATGGCGGGCGAACATCTGCGACGACCTGCAAAGGCAATGGCGATTGAGCTGGCGTTGATGATTCTGTCCGGTGTATTACTCATCTGGCTGGTACCCAAAGTGCGTGTGCATTTTGCGCTACTGACATTCCTCGCCATCAGCATCTCGCTGGCGGGCATCGGCTTGGGTGCGTTCCACTGGGGAAATTTACTGATCGACGTCGCCTGGCCCGCCATTAGCGCCTCGGTCGTACTCGTGGTAATACTCGCAGGCTCCCTAGCAGTATCGGATCAACATCGGCGCGTTATGGGCGAGCAGGCAGCACGGATCGGTGGCGAATTGAAGGCGGCGCAGCGCATCCAGATGGGTTTGCTGCCAGACCCAGCCAAAGTGTTTGGGTCCGAACCGCGTTTTACCGTCGCCGCAAAGCTGGAGCCTGCACGCCGCGTTGGGGGCGATTTTTACGATTGCTTCATGATCGACGCGAATCGCCTGTTCTTTGTGATTGCCGATGTCTCCGGCAAAGGCTTGGCGGCTGCCCTCTTCATGGCCTCGGCAAAATCGCATATCAAAAGTGCGATGCTACTCAACCGACAGGACGTAAGCACAGCGCTGACTGAAGCACAGACCGAACTGGCCCGTGAAAATCCCGAACAAATGTTCGTTACCGTGTTTGCAGCGGTACTCGATGTCACCAGCGGCAAGCTCGACTATGTAAACGCCGGCCACGATGCACCATTCATGCGATTACCCGGTCAACCAGTAAAACGCTTACAGCCCGCTGCCGGGCCACCGCTTTGCGTCATGGACGATTTCGCTTATGTTGGAGAAACCTATCAGTTGGCTGCTGGTGAATGGCTGTTCACGATGACTGACGGCGTCACGGAAGGCACCAATAGCAAGGGCGAATTCTATGGCTTTGATCGACTGGAGGGGGTTTTGAATGAAACCGATCCCGCGTTCAGTCCCGGTGAACTCGTCGACACGGTAATGGCGCGAGTACACACCTTTGCGCAAGGCTCGGAACCGGCGGACGACATTACATTGCTTGCCGTACGCTGGAGTTAGCCTGATTATCGAACGTTGATTTCAACCCGGCGATTGCGCGCTTCGGCCACCCCTTCACGGGTTACCACCAACAGCTCTCGTTTTCCACGGCCAGCAACCTGAATGTGATCTGCAGCGATACCGCGCATCACCAACAACTCACGCATACGCTCGGCCCGCGCCAGCGAAAGTTTATCGTTGTACGCATCACTGCCAACATTGTCGGCATGCCCAGTCACCAGCAAATCCGGCTCGGGGCGACGTTTGATTTCGTCGAGTACTTTAGCCAATTCAGCCGTGGATTCTGCGGTAAGTTCATCCTTTCCCTCAAGAAAATTAAGGGTAAAGGTTGCTGGTCTTCCGGGGAGCGCCTCAACGGTATCGCTGAATATCTTATGTACCTCGTCCGACGAAAGCAAAGCGGCTTCAGGCTTGCCTGCGGATGCGATGCGCGAGCCGGCATAAGCCTTGTCAAGGACTTGCTCGGAATCGTTGCGCCTGACGACGACCCCACCAATCTTGCCATCATGCCCCGGCAAAACGACCACCAACTCATCACCGAGTCGCGGAGGCGTCTGGGCACAAGCCATCAACAGAGCGCAGACAAACGTGCCCCCAACAACATTGAGAATATTTTTCATGAGTATCGGCCTCGTAGCTGAGCTAAAAGCGCTAGGGATTGGCAGGCACTTCATCGACCTTCACAACAAACTCGGTTCCACGCACACCCATGATGCTCGATGGCGTTCGAATGCGCATCGATTCGGGTACCTGCTTCACCATCTTGCCTGACACCGCCGCAAGCGTGCCTTTGCGCAAATTACCGTCAAATTTGCCGACGTGTGTCGTACTGTCGAAGACGTATTGGTCGATCGCGAATACGCTGTTGGGGCCGGTAGAAATCAAGCTGTTGTCGAGAAAAGTAATCCCAACAGAACTATTTGCGCCGGTGGTAATCACGTCTGCAGCGAAAACTTTCATGCCCGCGACCGCCGCTATTTTTTCGCTGCCACGTTGTATCGTTGCAGTGCCTTTAGCGACCTTGATATGGCCGGCCTCATTTGCCGACGCTGTCAACGCGAACCAGCCAGTGCAAAGCGCTAGCGCCCATTTTCTCCACATGTTAGCCTCCTTGGAATTAGTAATTGTCCTTATTTCACAATCATCTTAACTGTTAGCAAAGCACACGGCAATGAACGTCAGCATACAAAGCGAAGCAATGTTTCCGGCCCGACTGGGTGCCTGGAGTTCTGCGCGCGCGTTTATGGAACGCTTTTGCGCAAATGCGTCAATAAATCGCGTGCCCAGCCTTCGCCTCAACCTCATTTTAGAGGAGCTGTTCACTAACACCATCAATCATGGCCACCGGGGAGATTGCGACTCACATATCTGGATTGGGCTGGCATCAGGACCATCAGAAACGTTTGTTGTTTACACCGACGAGGCGCCGCCATTCAACCCGCTCGCCATGGCAAAGGCGCAACTCGATGTTCCCCTTGATGAGCGCGAAATT
>JBDTPE010000486.1:0-2838 GCA_039932875.1 Betaproteobacteria bacterium
GATGCGAGGATTGCGCCCTGCCGTTGACCGTCTGAGAGGTTGATCTGTTCCTGACGCAAGCCCTCGGACTTGGCGATCACAGCACGCTTTTCGCGCTCGGCGGTAATCTGCGCCTGCATGGCGCGCAGGATGGATTCGGGCGGCGTCAAGCTTTTCAATTCGTAGCGCAAGACTTTGATGCCCCAGGTGCGACCGGCTTCGTCGAGTACCGAAACGATCTGGCGGTTGATTTCGTCGCGGCTCTCGAATGTCTTGTCCAACTCCATCTTGCCAATTTCCGAACGCAGCGCCGTCTGTGCGAGTTGCGAGATAGCAAGTTCGTAGTCAGACGACCCATAACTGGCGAGCTTGGCATCCATCACCTGAAAATAGATGATGCCGTCTACCGCGAGTTGGGTATTGTCCTTGGTGATACAGACCTGCTCGGCGATATCTAGAGGCACCTCCTTAAGCGAATGGCGATAGGCCACCCGGTCGATGAAAGGCGTGATCCAGTTAAAGCCTGGTTGCAGCACGGTGTGGAATTTACCCAGCCGCTCTACCACCCAGGCGCTTTGTTGCGGCACGATTTTCATGCCTTCTACCAGCAGTGCGACGATGAATGCGCCAATAAATACGCCGATAGCAACACTCGGATTTTGCGTCATGAAGCCGGCGGCACCGCCGATGATGACAGCGATGATTAATTTAACGAACATGGAAATCTCCTTGCGAGGTTGTTCTATTACTGTTGCGAGTACTGCGGGGAAAGTTGAGGCCATTGAAGTCTTGTCTGTGCGGGCAAAGCCGTCCGCGTCGTTCTTGTTTTTGAGCATCGATGGCGCCCCCTGCTTGGCAGCGATATTCGCGAGCACCTTTGCTTTCAAGCTGGCGGCCAGTTTTGCTGCCGGGGTTTGCGCGGCACCGGAAGGTTGCGTGCTTGCCGGGGATACTCCAGACGGTGAGGACGACGTGTTTTTTGCTTTCGCCACTTCGTCCTTGATCGCTTTCACGATCTCGTCCAACCATTTGAATTTATTTCTGCTCAAGCCTGCAGCCACGCCAAATACCACCAGCGCAATCCATTTGGAATGGGTGACGGACCACGCTATCAGCGCAGCAATCGCACCATTGATGAGCCTGTTGGGCATCAGGCAGCCGGCCGACTGCTACCGACTACCCAGCACTGTCCATCCTGCGCAAGGATGTGCAAGGTACCACCGACATCGATGGCGTTGGCTGCGACATCGCCGGGCTTGACCCGCGCATCCCAGTCCGCGCCGCGATATCTGATACGCAACGTGCCGTCAGACTGATTGACCCAGTTCGCAACGATCACCGCCTGGCCTACGTCGATGGCGTTGGCTTGGTCGCCATCAGTGCGATGCGACGCGTGCCAGTGTTGCACCCACCAAGTACCGATACCGGCGACCGCGCCAGCGACGGCGACCTGCACGATAAACGGTGCGCCCAGCCATGCAACTAACGCGCCGGCTAGCGCGCCCACGCCGAGCACCAACAAATAGAAGGTCCCGGTCATCAACTCGACGATGACGAGCGTAAAACCGATAATTGTCCAGATCAGGTAGTCGTGCATGATTTCCTCCAAACGGTCATCCGGAACGATTCGTCTTTGAATTTTTCCGCGGTAGTTAGCTGCCAGTATTGGCGCCACACCATCCCCAGTCAAGCCGCATGCCGTATTTTCGCTGGGCTGTGCGACGAATGGCGACCGGGCTTGACCAATGGCGAGTGGGTCCCGAATGCCAGCGTTTTGCCTGAGGCCGAACCTCTCCATAGGACGAAGTTGGATAAGACGTCAGGTCGTTTCGCGAAGACTATGTTGGTATTTACATTTACAAAGTTCAGGCCGCCTAATAAGCGTTCCTGCTCGATTTTTACGCAGCGATTCCATACCCTCAAGAGCTGCGCTGCGGCCTCGAAATTAATTACACCCAGCTGCATCCATAGACATTTCGCGCCGATGCGAATCACATCCTCGGCCAGAGCGGGAATCACTTCAGAATTGCGAATGCAATCGACCACAGCGATTCTCTCGGCAATATAAGTCAGCAGCGGATAGCATTTTTCGCCCCACACATGCTGATAGGCCGGATTGCAACTCACGCGCAACCTCGCGAATTGGGCGCGCTAAAATGCGCGTTAACCTTCAGAGACTCTCCCCATTGACTACCAGACGATTTGGTATTAAATTGGTTTTAATTCGGGTGTGGCGGATTTTTGGGCGCGCGCATTGCGCAGCAGACAACAACATGACAAAGCGCCACAACGACATTTTCATCTCGCGAATACTGCGTAGTTACAAACGTTTCGGACAAGCCGGGATCACGCCATGAACAAGCGCATGATCGCCGAGTTAAAACCGTCTACGCGCGACGCATCGCCACTCTACCTGCAACTTGCCCGTAAACTGGCGGTCGCCGTACGCAACGGTCGTTTCCAGGCGCACGAAGCGCTGCCTTCCGAGCGATTGCTTTCCGAATACCTCGAAGTCTCGCGCGTCACAGCGCGCAATGCAATCGATCAACTGGTGGAGCAGGGCCTCATTGTGCGCCGTCGTGGCTCAGGGAATTACATCGCGCCGCATCTTGAACAACCCTTGTCAAGCCTAACCAGTTTTTCGGAAGAACTGCATCGACGAGGCTATGCGCCGAGCTCAAAGTGGCTGGTCCGCGAAATCTCCAATGCAACACCAGAGGAACTGGCTGGTCTAGGCTTGTCGCCCAAAGCCCGCGCTGTCAAAGTCGCTCGTTTGGAGCGCCTGCGTCTTGCCGATAACGTTGGCATGGCCTACGAAGCAACCGTAATCCCGCAGCAGGTGCTGCCGAATCCTGAAAG
>JBDTPE010000487.1:0-2811 GCA_039932875.1 Betaproteobacteria bacterium
GCGGACAAATACAAAGACAACCTTTCCGTCGGGCAACTGGCGATGCTCAAGCAGTATCCAGACTACAAGCTGAATGTCTATACGACGCGGCGAACGGCGGCATTCCCAGAAGGTTCGTATAAGGAGACCAAGGAGTGCGCAGCCAAGTCCAAACTTGCCGCGGGTGGCAATGGTGTCGTTGGTTGCGTCGGTGGGACACCTTTCCCAATACCCAAGAACGGTAACGAGGCGATCTGGAACCATATCTTGCATTACAAAGGAGATACCTTTGCGCAGCATTGGTCGCAGGCAGCAGTGACAGCGTCAGGGGATTTTGCGCTGGTAAAGTTTGAGTATGAATACGATCTGGTCTATGGAAACCTTTCCAAGCCGCAGGCGAAACGCGAACCGAACATGGATCTGTACTACCTTCAAGTTACGACAGCGCCAGCGCGTCTCGCAGGTCAAATTTTGTTGGTGCACGAAACCGTAGACCAGGCAAAGGAGCCGCGCTCCGCATGGACGTATAACCCGGGCCAGCGCCGCGTGCGCCTGGCACCAAACGTCGCCTATGACAATCCGGGTACCGCAGCAGACGGCCTACGTACCAACGACGACTTTGGTATGTATAACGGCGCCACTGATCGCTATGACTGGAAGCTGGTTGGCAAGAGAGAAATGTATATTCCATACAATTCCTATCGCCTGACAGACCCCAAAGTCAAGTACGCCGATCTCCTAAAGCCGGGGCACATCAATCAGGATCTGTCGCGCTATGAGTTACATCGCGTCTGGGTGGTCGACGCGACCTTGAAGCCTGGCACATCGCACATCTATTCGCGGCGCACATTTTACCTTGACGAGGACAGCTGGAATGTCGTCCTGATCGACAAGTACGATGGCCGTGGACAATTGTGGCGCTTCTCCGAGCAGCACAGCGAAAACTGGTACGACGTCCCGATGTGGTTTGGCACGGTTGAGTTGCATCATGACCTCCAGTCGCGCCGCTATATTGCGATGGGTCTGCGTGCGGAAGAGAAAGTTATTTACGAGCCAATCAAACGTACCGCAGCCGATTACACGCCGCAAAACCTGCGGAACCTGGGTACGCGTTAATCACTCGGTGACGCAGTAAATTCTGTAAGGTTGCAAAAATTCGGGGACAATCAGTTTGTCCCCGAATTTTTTCTGGAGACGCTTCAACCATCTAAGGTCACTCTTCATACAGGTGGTGCCGCTTATGTCTGGTGGCTTGATTTGTTGAACCTTCATCAACGTTTTTTAGTTCGTCGAGGCGTATGAAAATGACTAAATCTGCCTTAGTTAATGCCGTTGTTGGCAGCTTGCTGGCCGTTGCCACGCTGTCTTTCGAAGTACACGCACAAATTAATCCCGCGGTAATGCCTGCTGAAGGGCCGCTTAGCAAGCGAACGATTTCGCGTCTACTGTTGACGGATGCTGCCCGCATCGGCAATCGCGTTGTCGCCGTCGGAGACCGTGGCTACATTGTGTATTCCGACAGCAACGGGGAATCATGGACGCGCGCAAAAACGCCGCCGGACACACCGTTGCTCACGGCAGTATTTTTTCTTGATGCCAAGACCGGATGGGCAGTGGGACACGACAGCGTGATCCTTACATCGACCGATCAGGGTGAATCGTGGACCAAGGCGTTCGCGGCTGCCGACGAACGTAAGCCATTGATGGACGTGACGTTTGTGGATGCCAATACCGGCTTTGCCGTGGGGGCGTATGGGGCGTTCTATGCGACAACGGACGGCGGCAAGACCTGGATTTCGCGAAAGTTATTTGAGCCTGCAAAAACCACTGCGGTCACCCCAGCCGGCAAAAAAGGCAAATACGTAAGCCTGGGCGCTGGCAAGGAGGCAGAAGCTGATGCGGATAAGGGCAAAGGAAACGACGACGACAAGCACATCAACGCCATCGTTAACCTTGGCGACAAAAAATTGTTTGTCGCCGGAGAGGCCGGCATGCTGGCCAAATCCGATGATGGCGGAATGACATGGGTAAAAATAGCCTCACCGTACAAAGGCTCATTTTTCGGTGCGATTCAGGCACAGAACGGCGCCATTGTGATCTACGGTTTGCGCGGTAATATATTCCGCAGTACGGATGCAAAGTTGGCGAACTGGAAGCCCGTGGAAAACAAATCGCTCGTCTCGTTGATGGGATCGACCCGCCTGCCGGATGGTGCAATCGTATTGGCGGGACTGTCTGGTACGGTCCTGATTTCGCGCGATAACGGCGAGACTTTCTCGCCGATGGCTACCGGCTTCACCAAGGCGTTGGCCGCCCCGCTGTTAGGTGCACCTAGCGCGCTGTTGCTGGTCGGTGAATCAGGGGTGCGTGAAGTACTGCTGGCTGCCGCAACGGCTGCGCCCACACCGGCATCGGCAGCCAAGTCGACCGTCGAACCGCCTGCAGCGTCAGCTAAACCGTAAGCCGTCCCCGATGCACATCTGCAGCCTCACTAATTGAGCGCGATATGAACTTAAAAACACTCATCGAAAAATTCTCCGCTGTCATCTTCAATAATCGCAAGATATGGCTCATTGTTTTTGCCATTGTGACGGCGGGCTTTGCCATTTCCGCGAGCCAGCTGAAAGTCGACGCCGGCTTCAACAAGATGGTGCCGCTCAAGCATCCATACATGAAGGTGTACAAGGAATACGAAAAGGTGTTCGGTGGCGCCAACCGCATCGCCGTCGCGCTGGTGCAAAAACAGGGTGACATCTACAACAAGGAATTCATGGCCAAGTTGAAAGACCTGACCAATGACATCCTCGTGCTCGAAGGCGTCGACAAGCCCAG
>JBDTPE010000488.1:0-2811 GCA_039932875.1 Betaproteobacteria bacterium
GTCACGGTGCAACCCGCATCTTCCAACAGCTTTAGCGTCGCAAAGCCAATATTGGGTCTGACGAGATCTACGAGACAGGTGACAAACAGGCCGACGTTCATGCCGCTATTTGAGCATGCGGGCGCAGTGAAGGCAAAGGGCGTTTGCGAAACGCGCTTGAATATTGACGATTGTCAGTGCAAAGGCGGATGAGCCAGCTAACTCTTTTTGCCTGCCAGCTCTGCAACCTTCTGCGTTTCCAGCCATTTCTTTATGCGATTGGCGTCACCGATTCTGGTGAGCTTTCCCCATGAGTCGAGCAACACGATTACGACCGGATTATTGGCGATGGTGGCATGCATCACCAGGCATTTTCCCGCTTCGTTGATAAAGCCAGTCTTGGAGAGGCCAATATTCCACCCCTGCGAGCGCACCAAGGCATTGGTGTTGTTGAAACCCATCGAGCGCCCACCCGAGGCAAGCGTAACGTGCAACTCCTGCGCGGTCGAAAATTCGCGAATCTCCGGGAATGTGGAGGCGGCAGATACCAACAGGGCGAGATCTTGTGGGCTGGCTACGTTTCCCGGCGCCAAGCCGGTAGGATCGACGAATTTGGCATTCTGCAAACCAAGCAATTGTGCTTTGGCATTCATCGCTTGCACGAACGCTGCGGTGCCTCCGGGATAAGTACGCCCCAATGCGGCGGCGGCGCGATTGTCAGAAGCCATCAACGCTAGCCGCATCAGGTCCTCACGACGGAATGCTGCACCGACCGGGATGCGCGACCTTGAGCCCTTGAGCGTATCGATGTCGTCTTTGTCCACGATCACTGGCTCGTCCATATCCAGCTTGGCGTCAAGCACGACCATGGCGGTCATCAGTTTGGTGATCGAGGCAATCGGCATGGCCTGATCCGCATTCTTGGAGAATAGCGAGCGACCGGTGGTGGGATCAAACACCATGAATGCATGCGACTGCAGATTAGGCAGGCCATCTTTCGTGAAATCGGCGATACCTGTGCCTTTGGTGCGTACTAGCGCTACCTTGGCCTTCTTGGTTGCATGCGGTGCCTGTGCGACAGCACAAGTCGTTGCGCAAAACATCAGCGCCGCGCTAAAACTCGCGATAATGGAGGTCTTGGAGAGTCTCACTGAGCTACCTAATTGTGATTTATTACACACCTTACCAAAAATGATGGGGTTCTGGCAAGATTTCATATGCCGCCTTAGATTTCAACTGTAAGCCACTGAATAGCGATAATAATGTCCGCTCCCAAATATCCCCGCCTCGAAACGCTGGCGGTTCATGCCGGTCAGTCGCCTGACCCAGCGACCGGCGCACGCGCTGTGCCGATCTACCAAACTGCATCCTTCGTCTTTCCCGATACCGAGACTGCTGCGTCGCTATTCAACCTGGAACGCAGCGGGCACGTCTATTCACGTATCTCGAATCCGACGCTGTCGGTATTCGAGGAACGCATGTCCGCTCTCGAAGGTGCGCCGGCGGCCATCGCCACTGCCAGCGGTCAGGCGGCACTTCATCTGGGCATCGCGACCTTGATGGGTACAGGTGCCCACATCGTCGCTTCCAATGCACTCTACGGCGGCTCGCACAATTTATTGAGCTACACGCTGCCGCGCTTTGGGATAGAGACTACATTTGTGAATGGCCGCGATACCGAAGCCTGGAAAAAAGCGATTCGCCCCAACACGCGCCTGCTCTTCGGAGAAACGGTCGGCAATCCCGGCCTGGATGTACTCGACATCCCGGCCATCGCCGACATCGCACACAACGCCGGTTTGCCGTTGATGGTTGACGCTACGCTCACCACTCCTTTCCTGTCGCAGCCGATCACGTTGGGCGCCGATATTGTCATGCATTCGGCGACCAAATTTCTTTCGGGCCACGGCGTGGTCATTGGTGGGGTATTGATCGACGGTGGCAGCTTCGATTGGGAGCGCTCGGGCAAATTCCCGACGCTGACCGAACCCTACGAGGGCTTCCACGGCATGGTGATGTCGGAAGAATCGTCGGTTGCCGCTTTTGCGTTGCGTGCGCGGCGCGAAGGCCTGCGCGACTTTGGTGCTTCAATGGCGCCGATGACCGCGTTCCAGATTTTGCAGGGACTGGAAACCCTGCATGTACGCATGCCCAGGCACGTGGAGAACACACGCAAAATTGCGCAGTTTTTGTCGGCCAACAAATCGGTCGCGCACGTCACCTACCCTGAACTCGATTCGCACCCTGACCACGAACTTGCAAAGACGTTATTGCCCAATGGCGCGGGTGCCGTGATCAGCTTTGACCTCAAGGGTGGCTCGGGCGACGCCAAACTGGCCGGCAAAACATTCATCGAGAAGCTATCGCTGTTTTCGCATCTGGCCAATATCGGCGACGCGAAATCGCTGGTCATACACCCGGCCTCGACCACGCATTTCCGCATGGACGCTGCAGCACTGAAAGCATCGGGTATCGGTGAAGGCACCATCCGACTGTCGATCGGCATCGAACACGCCGACGATTTGATCGAGGATTTGTCCAAGGCCTTGTACGCAGCCGGGAAAGCGGCAGGCATATGAAGTTTATCGTCCAGCAGCAGCCCGCGTACGTTTACACCGGCGGCAAGCCGTTTGATCCGGCCAAGCCTAGTCTGGTGTTTATCCACGGTTCTGCCAATGACCATAGCGTATGGACCATGCAGGCGCGCTACTTAGCGCATCATGGTTGGAATGTATTGGCGCCCGATCTGCCGGGACACGGCAAGAGTTTTGGCGAGGCCAAGACATCGATTGATGCCTACGCCGCGTGGATCATCGATTTGCTCGACAACGG
>JBDTPE010000489.1:0-2793 GCA_039932875.1 Betaproteobacteria bacterium
CCCGCCGGCAGTATGCAAAAAGCGGTATCAACGGCCATGGGCAGTCTTTATTTCCATGCGGCACAGCCGTCCGCGCCTGCCAGGCAGATCGCGACGCCAATTCCTAATGTGCCCAATCCATGGACAGTTCGTCCTGCGGCCAATGCCGCTCATGCTGCACACGCAAGATAGGGGAAGCTTGATGAATTACGCCACGATCAAATGCGCCGGTATCGCCGTCGCGATTGCTGCCGCAGTCGCCACTACCGGCTGCACCGAAAAGTCTACGGCACTGCCCAATGCTGGCGCGGTGCCAGGGTCTGCGGCAACAACCGATCCGCGTGCACAAGTGCTCGGTGTGGCGCCAGGCGGCGCGGCCAAAGAAACGCCGGAAACCACGTCTACTGCAAAATCCGATGTCAGCAAGGCACAGCAAGCTACCGCCATGCCCATGCCGGGCCAGGCAAACGATCACTCCACGCTTTCGCCAAAAGCCTCGCAAAAGCCGGTACCCGCGACGCGCTGACATGGCGCAATTTGAGGCGGCATTCGAGCTGTTCGAAAGTCGAGTCTTTTACGACCGGATTCGGCGTACGGCGAAGTCTATGGTCTGCATATAAAACGTTGAAACACAAGCGTTGGCGGGCCTCTCAACGCAAAAATGCTTGCCAAGGCGCGTTGGTGCTTGTGTTTCCCAATGGATCATTGTTGATCCCGCAGATAAGTAGTTTGATTTTTCAAAAGGCGCCGTATTGTCCGTCGGCCCCTTCGCGCTTGCGTAGGCGTCGGACTACGTGCGGAAACGCCCGCCGCCGATACTGCGTGCATGCGATGGTCGCCATGATTGAGCTTGGTCCTACAAGATGAGTCCGCGATGAACACACCGCTTCGACAGTTTCTCAACCCGCGCCAAAACCAATTGCTAGCGGCGCTTTCGGCGAGCGATCGTGAACGTCTGGCGCCAGATTTGGAACTGGTTCATTTGCAGCGGGGCCAGGTGCTATGCGACGCTGGCGCGACGCCGACGCATGTTTATTTTCCCATTACTGCGATCGTGTCGTTGCTGCACATCACGCTAAGCGGCGGAACCTCCGAAATTGCCGTGGTCGGTAATGAAGGCGTCGTAGGCATGTCTCTGTTTTCGGCTGGTGGTGTCGAGCTGGAGCAAACTCGCGTACAAACTGCTGGTGCCAGCTATCGACTTGGCGCCAGAGTTGCCAAAGAAGAAACCAGTCGCAGCGGACAGATCTTGGCAACCTTGCTCAACTACGCACACGCGCTGATGGCGCAAATGGCACAGACTGCCATTTACACCAAACATCATTCGCTGGAGCAGCAGCTCTGCAGACGCTTGTTAATGGGTTTGGACCGTCTGGCCGGCGATGAGATGGAGATGACCCACGAAGTCCTCGGTGACCTGCTTGGTGTTCGCCGTGAAAGCGTGACGAACATCGCGCTGAAGCTGCAGCAAGCCGGGGTAATTCGCTATAGCCGTGGTCACATTGCCGTTCTCGACCGGCAACGTCTGGAGCAACACGCCAGCGGAGATTTTCAGCAAGTTCATATCGCCTTGCGCGCACCTCGTGTCGCAGCCGTGATGCAGTGCGCCGCGTGATGCACCGCATGAGCACGACGGTTGTCGACTGCAACTCACTACTCGTCAAGTCGCTACCGGGCTCATCAGGATAATCGCTTCGAGTTGTTCAAACTCAACTGGTTTTACAAGGTGGTGTTTGAAGCCTGCCTCGACTGCGCGTAGCCGATCGCCATGCTGGCCCCAGCCGCTGACTGCCGTAAGCACCGTTTTCCCGCCCACTAGCTTACTCAGACGTCTCGCCAATTCGTATCCGTTCATCATCGGCATGCCGATATCCAGAAAGGCGTAATCCGGATTGAAATCGCGGGCAAGCTTGAGCGCCTGCACGCCGTCATGAGCGACGCGCACCTCATGTCCCTTCGCGCTAAGCAGCGTCGCCATGCTATTGACAAAATCAACATTGTCGTCCGCCAGCAGAATCCGTTGGTTTTGCGTGGCCGTCGCCTGCACGCTCAAGTCTTTCACCGGCAATACCGATTGCGCCTGGCTCGCCGCCACTGGCAACGACACCACGAACTTGCTGCCATGTCCGAGTCCAGCACTTCTCGCCTCGATGGCGCCGCCGTGCAACTCAATCAGTTTTCGCGCCAACGTTAGCCCAACACCCAGGCCGGCTTGCCGCCGCTCCAGAGACTGGTCCGCCTGCGTGAACATGTCGAATATCGTCGGCAACAAACCCGGAGGGATGCCGATGCCGTTGTCGCTGACAGAAACCTCGACACCGGCATCTTTCAAACTTACGTTGATCTCAATAAGTCCGCCCGGCTCGGTATAGCGGGCCGCATTGTTGAGAAGATTGGAAACCACTTGCGCCAGACGTGTTGCATCAGCGTCCAGCCAAATCGGCGTGGCGGGAACATCAATCTCCAGCGCATGCCGGCGAGCTTCGATAAAAGGGCGCGCCGTTTCAACTGCAATATGAATCACCGCCTGCAGCTCGACACGCTCCTTCTTCACGGCCAGCTTGCCGGTGGTGATGCGCGATACATCCAGCAGGTCATCGACAAGCCGCACCATGTGTTTCAACTGGCGTTCCATCATTTCTCTTGCGCGCGCAGAGACTGCCGCATCGGCGCCGGGCATTCGCAGGATTTCAAGGCCGTTGCGCAGTGGCGCTAGTGGATTGCGCAATTCGTGCGCAAGCGTGGCCAAGAATTCATCCTTGTGGCGATCCGCTTCGCGCAACGCCGCCACGGCTTCCGCCTTCTCTTTCATTT
>JBDTPE010000490.1:0-2792 GCA_039932875.1 Betaproteobacteria bacterium
TCCGCGACGACGCTCGCGTGAAATCCCGAAGGCAGAGTCAACCCGTCTGGCTCGTCTGCTGCGATTGCGGACGGCGTTAAGAAAATCATCAGAACAGTCGTGAATGCAGACAAGATTGTCCAACGTTCAACGTTTTGGTGCCGCATGTTTCGCCCCGTTGTTTGTTCTGCTCAATCGATCTGCTTAAGGTAGTACCTAACTTATTGAACCGGCGCGCCCGCGCTGTTCCACAGTGGCTGGAAGCCGTTCCTGTTTGGCATCTTTATTTTGGACAGTGATCGGGCATCAAGCACCGCGTTACTGGGCACGATCCCGTCAATGGAAAGAACATATGCGCACAGTGCGTAAACCTCATTTGGCTCGAGGCTGCGCGGGCTGGACAGCGGCATAGCCCGGCGGATGTAGTCGAAAAGGGTTGTGGCATAGGGCCAGAAGCTTGCCACCGTCTTGACAGGATGTGCGCTAGCCAAGGTACCAATGCCGCCAGTCAATTGGTCCGCCGGTTTTCCAGCCCCCGCCGGTCCATGGCACATGATGCATTTCGTCTGATAAATAGTAGCCCCTTCACGGACCGAACCGCTGCCAGGTGGCAATCCACTGCCGTCTGGTGGAATGGAGGCGTTCCAGGATTTGAGCAGATCTGGATTGGGATTCTTGCCAAGACGTGGGCTCTCGGCAGCGAATGCCGATTGAAGCGACATGCCCATGACTAGTATGAGAATGGCAAGCTTAGGCATAGACGTTGCTCACCTTGCCATCAGAAGCAATCTGCCAGCTCTGAATGGCGTTATAGTGATAGATTTGGCCAGGCGCACGTTGCGACATGAGGGCGGTGCGAGTCGGCTGAATGTTTCCCTTCTCATCCGTGGCGCGGCTCTGCAAAATTGCAGGCTTGCCATCCCATGCCCATGGCAAACGAAACCTACAAAGAGCCTGCGGCAGGACTGGTCCGACCAGCTCAGCGTCTGTCCACGCAGCGCCACCATCAACTGTTACTTCAACCATCGAAATCCGACCGTGCCCGGACCAAGCGATACCGGAAATCTCGTGAAAGCCTTTACCCGACATGTTCAGTCCGACTGATGGGTTCACGATAGTGGATTTGCATCCCATAATAAGATCAAACTGCCGAGCGATACCGCTGGGCTGAAGTTCGGTATATTTCGAGGTTTCATCCTTGGCCTGAACCGGACCATTCGTTAGTTTGATACGGTGCAGCCATTTAATATTTAGATTTCCTTCCCAGCCTGGCATTAAAAGCCGAAGCGGATACCCTTGCTCGGGACGCAGCCGCTCACCATTTTGATACAGCGCCAAAATGCCTTCTTCGCGGGCCTGCGCAAGTGGAATGCTCCGGCTGAGACTGGCGGCATCACCACCCTCTGCTATCAACCATGTGGCGTTGTCGTTGATTCCAGCTTCATCGAGCAGGGTACCCAACTTCACGCCCGTCCATTCACTGCACGATAGCAGGCCGTGGATTGCGCCAGCTGAAGTCTGGGGAGGTTGCTCCGCGCCATTTGCTCCACTGTTACCGGCACATTCGATAAAGGCAATTTTACTTGTGCGGGGGTAGCGCAGCAAATCTGCCATCGAAAATTCGAGTGGGCGAGCGACCAAGCCGTGGATCAAGAGCCGGTGATTGGTCGCATCAATATCTGGAACGCCATTGTGATGGCGCTCAAAATGCAGCCCGCTCGGCGTTATAGTGCCGTCCAAAAGGTGAAGTGGCGTTCGAGATACTCCCGTGCCCGGAGAAACACTGAGGGTCGGTGCGATAATTCTCTGAACGCCTGCTTCGTGGCCAGAGGGGGTACCATAAGCACTCATAGGCTTACCGGGCGTCCGCATAGCGTCGGTCACAAAATCGGCCGCAAACGCGCTAGTGGACGCGGCGGCGCCTGCTAGCGACAAACCGGCTTTCAGCACCTGTCGCCTCTGTAGTGAGGGTTTTTTCTTACGCGCCATTCACTTACTATCCATACTTTTCGTTCGCAACATAAGGCCTCCTCTAACGTCCCGAAACCGCTTTTCGTTTAGTCTTTTTGGACGATACTGTCCCGACCGCGCGCGCATCCCGATGGGAGTCTTCGATCAATGCCTGCATCGCTACGCGAGCCGCTGCGGAATTCTGTTTCATGATGGCATCAAGCACCGCTTTGTGCCCTCGCATGAAGTGTCTATGCCCGCGAGGGGTATCGCGCATGAAGTCAAAGTTTATAAAAAGCGCCGCGCTGATTGAATGTGTCAAAGATGAAAAGAGCCGATTTCCAGAAGCCGCGATAATTGCTCGATGGAAATTCAGATCGGGTTCTGTGACTTTTTCACCATCTTCGCCCGCGGCTTCCATTTTTGCATATGCTTTTTGAAGAGCGGCAATGTCGTTTTGCTTGGCGTTTTTGGCGGCTAGCGAAGCAGCAATCGGCTCGATCAAATGACGTAGTTCATATAGTTCTTCAATTACGCGCGCGGAACCATGGTCCTTCAATCTCCAGGCCAAAATATCCTCGTCAAGAAAATTCCAATTGTTCTCGCCCCTTACCAGCGTGCCCACCTTCGGCTTGGCAACCACCAATCCCTTTGCCGCAAGTTCGCGCAGAGCCTCGCGTAATGGCGTGCGACTTACCCCAAGGGTTTTACAAAGGTTCATCTCACCAGGGAGCGGCTTCCCTACGGCAAATTCGCCAGTAACGATGCGCTGGCCGATTTCGTCGACCACGTGTTGACGCAATCCGCGATATTTGAGCTTGCGCATCGTTCCACCTTCGGCGGATCATGCCATATAATAATAC
>JBDTPE010000491.1:0-2790 GCA_039932875.1 Betaproteobacteria bacterium
TCGATCTCTTGCGAAGCGGAAACTCGGTCGTACTGGACTTCCAAGCCAACACCAAAAACGGGCGAAGCTGGTTTCGCTCAGTGTTCGAGCAAGCTGGTACAGCGCATGAGCTTCACTTCCTAGATGCCTCGGATGAGATCTGCCTTAGCCGCATAGCAATGAGAAACATCAAACTTCCGGAAGGGTCTCATCACCTGACGGAAGAGATTTTTATGCACATCACATCGTACTTTCAGCCACCCGAAGCAACCGAGGGCTTCAATGTCATAGCCCAATCGCAGCATCAACTCGGTGAAGCCTAACGAATAAGGTTAGATCGTGCGAGCGTAGCGACGCCACGATCTGAACCGTTTGTTGGACGAGCCCGGTCGCTGAGCGCCGGTTGGTTGGCGCCTCACAGAAAATATCTTTTTGGCGCTGGCACGGGTTAACTGCGGTAGCCACTTTCCTAGCCCCAGGTAGCCCCAGGGGTCAGAGTCAAATTGTTTTTCATCAGCGTACCCAACCTCGGCGTCCGCGCGAGCGCGCCGCCCTTTGTCCAACCTACAATCTATCTGCCCGCCACGTCCCCCTTCTTCGGCACCGGCCACCACGCTCCCGGCTGCTTTCCACTCGCGATCCACTCATCGTAGAACTTCAACTTGCGCTCGATCAGCTTCACCGACAGCTTGAGTTCCGCAATGTTCGCCTGTACGCGCTCGCGATGCAGCGCGAGTTGCGCGTGTCGCCGCTTGAGCGTGCCCTTGCCCTCTTTCACCAGCGCGGTGTATTCGCGCATCTCGGCAATCGACATGCCGGTCGTGCGGAGGCGGTCCATCAATTCCAGCCAGCCCAAATGTTGCTCGCGATAAACGCGCCGTCCGCCAGCGTCGCGCGCCACGCCCGGCATCAAGCCCTGCGCCTCGTACCAGCGGATCGTGTGCACGCTGCGGCCTGATAGCACGGCGAGCTCACCGATTCGAAAGGTGCGATTTGTCATGTGAGTGGCGGAGCTGGTTAGCGAAAGGCTGCCGCCAAATAGTAAATCAAGCCGGCTCAGTTGCGTGGTTCATCGTCACCGGATCGGCAAGTACAGCATCGGCCAGTGCGGTATCCATGTATTCCGTGAGCTCGATGATTTTGCCGTCCCGCATGCGACAGACGTAGCAATATTTATTGCAATATGCCCTCCCGGATTTGGTCATCACATTGCCCCGCGTCTCCACCACGACCAAATCCTCGTCTGCGACAAATCGTTCTGCGGTGCTCGTGTACTGGTTGGCGAACTGCGCGAAGATGGGGCCGAGCAGTTCGCGAAGCACTGCCTGCTTGCCGCGATAGGTCATGGTCCATTTGGTGCTGCCTTTGAATGACCAGCTAATGTCGTCGCTCAGGCAATCGCGAAACCGCGCGGTATTTCCCTCTGCCATTTCGGCAAAGACATTTTGCAGAATTTGTTTGTTTGCGGCTGCGCTCATGTGATGATCCTCGTCGGGTGAAGGGAGTGGTCATTACACATGCTAGAGCAAACTCTAGGTCAAGCAGTTTCCAGAGGGCATTGGGGCCGTTATTCTTTCAATCCTCTACCTTACCGCCTCGCGCCTTCCCATCATGCCCACCCAACACCCGCGGCGTGACATCCGTCCACGCATCCTTCCGCGTCTTCTCATAGGCCTGATTCATCGGATAGTGAATCCGGTTCTCCGCCTTCGATTTCTCGCCGACGACCAGTAGCCTCACCTCTGAAGCGGTATTGTTCAGAAACGTGTGGCAGATGCCGGTACCCGCCGGAAAGGCAACCGAGTCGCCGGGCTCCAAACGATGCAGCGTGCCGTCAATCCACACATCCGGATTACCTTCCAACACATAGGCAAACTCTTCCTCCGCACTTTCTGCATGCGGGTACGATGTGCGGCGCCCGGGCAGCAGGCGTTCGTGATGAATGCCGATGCGCGTCAGGCCAAGCAAGTGCCCGACCGGCGCGCCGATGGACAGTAATTCGTCGCTGTCTGGATAGTGGCCGTTATCAGCGCCCTCCAGATCGCGCCAATGTCGGATGAAATCCGGCCGTTCACTCATGCTGCCTCCTGATAAATCTTGGTGATTTGTCCCAACAAATAGCCGCTGGCTGTCTAACAACTATAGACTGCATGGGAAAAGTAACGTTGCCATGAAATACCGTCAGCAAAAATGTGCCTTGGCATGATTTTCACACGCCAGCTTCAAACCTTCTACCCCTCACCATGAATTCGCTTAACGAAAAAATCCAGCGCGATGGCTTTTGCTTTGTCGCCGCAGATGACGCCCGTCTGCTGCTCGGCGATATTGCCGATTGGCCCCAATTTGAAGCAAGCTGGAATGACATGCCGCTCGATACCTACATGGCGGATGGTGGACGCTATCGTCGTCGCCGTCATGCCACATTGAGCGTTGCTGTAGGCGCCACAACGGCGCTGTTGGAAGCGCATCAACCGCACTACCAGAGCCTGGATTACAACAATCTCAACGGGGGCGTCGCACGGCATTTCGAGCCGATACGCGCAGATATCATTGTCGGCGCCAGCATGTCGGCACTACTGGCGCTGTGCATCCAGGTATTCGGCGGGCTGCTACCGGGCAGGCGCTGGCATGTCGAAGTGCATCAGTTCCGGATCGAGGCTGGTACGCAGCATCAGGGAATGCCGACACCTGAAGGTGTGCATCGAGATGGCGTGCAGTACGTGATGGTGTTGATGGTCAAGCGCTACAACATCGCTGAGGGCACGACGACGATTCACGATGCCGCTGGCGTGAAATTGACTAGTTTTACGT